>NZ_JBUDSW010000001.1:0-39242 GCF_054921475.1 Desulfobaculum sp.
GGATGGCGCGGGCGGCGTCGCCCACTTCATCGTCGGAGGTGATGCTGAGGTCGGCTGTGAAGTTGTGCCCCCGAACTTGACGCGCATAATCTGCCAGATGCCGCAGCGGACGTGTTAGCCTGTTGGTGTAGACCCATGCGGCAAGGGCAAACAGTGTAAAAAAGGCCAGCGCAAGAATTTGGTGGTCCAGAATGGAGCTGTGCATTGCGCTTTGCACGGGGCGGTGGTCCATGCCCACGTGCACGGTCAGGTCCGTGCCTGCCACAGGGCAGGAGCCGTCAAGGTAGCTTTGGGACTGCGCGGCGGAGATGCGGCGGATGCCGGTGGCGCTGGCCTGCATGGTGGCGGAAAGGAGCGGCTGCGGCACCTCGCCTGCAAAGGTGTGGGCCACTGGGCGGCCTGCACTGTCGGTGACGAGCACATAGGACACGCCGTCAATGGTATCAATATGCTGCAAAAGCCCATCCAACGGCTCGGCCGCGCCGTTGGCCTGCGTGACATCGCGCGCGAGGTTGGCGGCAAGGGTTTGGGCGATGGCGAGGGCTTTGCCCTCGTGCTCTGTGGTGAGGCGGGTGGACAGGCGCCACGCGGAGTATCCGCCGGAAGCCAGCGCCAGCGCGCCGAAAGCAATGATCAGAAAGACGAGAACGCGGAGAAAGATGCGCGGTGATGGCATGTTACATTCCTCCGGGGGGCAGGGCGGAAACGACGCCTCGCACGGGCCGCAGGGACGCAGGGGCGACGCGCGGGGAAAAAGCAAGACGGCCGGTGAGCACAGTGACGGAGCGTGGTGGCGGCAACGGAAAAGGAGATGTGAGCGTCATGCAGGCTCCGGGTATGCGTTATGGTGTGGAATGTATTGACGGTGCATATCACTTTATCTATTGCTGTTCAATGCTTGTGCAATAGTCTGTTTTTCTTGTGCGTGGTTCAGACGCTTTGATGCGCCGTTTTTGTTGACGCAATGTATGCTTTTGCAGCGGGAGTGCATGCAGGTGAAGAGACGTCAATTTCTGCATATGGCAGGGGTTATCTCGGCTTTGACGCTGGCGCGGCCCCGGCAGGTCCTTGCGGCGGGCGCAGGGCGGACGCGTTGGCGCATGGGCGTGCAGTGGACGGCGGACATGCCCCTCCTGACCCGTGGCGTCTTTGCCTTTGCGCGCGAGGTCGCCCTTGTGTCCGAGTCGCGCCTTGCCATTGATGTGAACGTGGCGGGCGGTGCGGCGTCGCCCGGCGACATCCTTGCGCAGGTGGCGGCGGGCGAGTTGGACTGCGGGCACGTGCTCCTCAGCCACCAGCGGGGCAGTGGCGCGGCGCTGGAGGCGTTTGCCTCGGTGCCCTTTGGGTTGGATGCGGCGGGCATGGATGCGTGGCTGTATCATGGCGGCGGGCTGCACCTGTTGCGCGAGGCTGGTCTGGATCGCGGCGTTTTTGCCTTGCCTATGGGCGATACTGGCGGCGGACCCTTTGCGTGGACGCGCGGCGTGGATGTGGCGGCGGATAGCGTGCGCGGGCTGAGACTGCCGGCGCGTGGGCTGGGCGCGCGGGTATTGACCGCCGCCGGGGCGCAGGTGCCGGAGGGCCTGCCCGCAACCGGTGCGGCGATGAAGGCGGCATTTGCCTCACAGCACCTTGATGGGGCATGGTGGCATGGCCTCGCCTGCGAAATGGCCCTTGGGCTGGACGCGGCGGCGGACGCCGTGCTGCTGCCGGGATGGCTGCGGCCCTCGGAGCGCCTTGTCCTGATACTGAATAAGGCTGCGTACGAGGCGTTGCCTGCTGTGGTGCGGCATATGGTGGCGGTGTGCGCCGCACAGGCGGACCTGCGCATTCAGGCCGCGTGCCGCCACGCCGCCGCGGCGGGCTGGGCGGAGCTGTTGCGGCGCAGGCCCGATATGCCACGATATTTCCCGGCGCGGCAGCTTCGGAGGTTGCATGACGCGGCGGATGATGTTTTACAGACTGTGGCGGCCGGGGACGGATTGGCGTCCAAGGTGCTTGCGCAGTACCTCGCGGCGCTCCCGCGCGCAAGGCGTGGTGGCCGGTGGCCAGGAAACGGCGGGACCCGTGGGACCGCATGACTCGAATTCTTACAAGGATGACAACAGATGAAGATCGTCGTTTTGGATGGACAGACGCTGAATCCGGGTGACAACCCGTGGCTTCCCATAGAAGAGTTGGGTGATGTGACCGTCTACCCCCGTACCGAGCCGGAGGACATTGTGGAGCGCGCTCAGGGCGCACGCATGGTGCTCACCAATAAATCGGCGCTGACGGCGGATGTTATCGCCCAGCTGCCGGACATGCGCTACATCGGCGTGCTGGCCACAGGCTTTGACATGGTGGACCTTGAGGCCGCCGGACGGCGCGGCATCCCCGTATGCAACGTGCCCGGCTACGGCACCAACGCCGTGGCGCAGTTCGTGTTTGCCATGATTTTGGAGCTGAACCACCGCGTGCGCGACCATGACCTCAGCGTCAAGGATGGCGACTGGGCGCGCAGTGAGGACTGGTGCTACTGGCGCTCGCCGCAGGTGGAGTTGACGGGCCAGACCATGGGCGTTGTGGGCTTTGGCGCCATTGGTAGCCGCGTGTGCGAGCTTGCCCACGCCTTTGGCATGCGTGTGCTGGTGAATACCCGTACTCCCAAGCCCGTGCCGGACTACGCGCCCTTCAGCTACGCCTCCATCGAGCAGGTCTTTGAGCAGTCCGACGTGGTCAGCCTGCACTGCCCGCTGACGCCGGAGAATGAAGGCTTTGTGGATGAGGCGCTGCTTTCGCGCATGCGTCCGGACGCGCTGCTGGTGAATACCTCGCGCGGGCGGCTCATCAATGAGCCTGACCTTGCCGCCGCACTGCATGCGCATAACCTGCGCGGCGCGGCGCTGGACGTGGTGTCCCACGAGCCCATCGCCCCGGACAATCCGCTCCTCACCGCGCCGGGTTGCCTGCTGACCCCGCACATTGCGTGGGCGTCCCTTACCGCGCGGCAGAACCTGATGCGTCAGGCCGCCGCCAATATTCACGCCTTCCAGCAGGGCCGTCCCATTAACGTGGTCAACGGCGACCTGCTTGTGGGTTAGTCCGCTCCCACGCGTTTTCAGCCCCCGAGGCGCAAGCGAGACGAACAAGCCCCCGCATATGCGGGGGCTTTTTTCGTGGCCGTATGGCGCAGGCCAACCCGTCTGGGCAGACCGGTCTGGGGCAGACCGGCTTAGTGCGCGGGGCTGCGCCGCGGCGCTTTGGCCGGAAGCGGCTCCACAAAGCGCAGGCGCAGGAAGAACCCAAAGCCGCCGCCAAGGGCGATGCCCAGCATGTTGGCCGCCGCATCCGCCAGCGTGCACCGGCGGTTTGGCAAAAAATTCTGCCAAAATTCAAGGGAAAAGCCGAGGAGCAGCAGCACCAAAAGGGCGGCAAGGGCCACGGTGCGGGTGCGGAAGGCTGGCGCGGCCACAGTAGCCAGCATGGCGAAGGCCATGAAGTGGAGGACGTTGTCCAGCGAAACAGAGAAGAACAGCGTCTTGTACGGCGGCATAAACCCGGAAAACAGGCTCACGGCCACCAGCGTGCAGATGCCAAGCACAAAAAGCAGGAAAAAGGCGCGCCGCAACAGCTCGCCATTGTGGGTATCATCCATGCGGGAGCTAGCGGTCCTTTCTGCGTGTGATGAGGTAGCGCGTCAGACCGGCCAGCAGGCCGCCGGTCACGCCAAGGAAAAATGCCCGGGGCGGGTCGAAGTGGAAGGCAAATGTGGCGATGACCCCAAGGGCTCCGCCAATGAGCACGCCGCGAAACAAGGCTTCCTTCATGAGTCGTCCTGTGGCTTTTGAGGTTTTTGGTGCAAGGCACCATACCTGTTTGCCCCGGCTTACGGAAGGGGGAAAGTTGGCGCTCCTCCCCCCGGATTGGCGGCAGGGCTGGCGCTAATAGGGATAGAGCGTTTCGCCGTCCCAGTACTGGGTGTGGTTGTGGAAGGCTTTCCACGCAAACCACATGCAGTCCATGCCGGGCATGGGCGCAAGGCGCGTTTCCCGCAGGCGGCCCTGCACGGCCACGCCGTGGTGGTTCCACTGGGTGTGGGTTTCTGTGTCGCGGATAACGCCGTCCACCAGTTCGAAATGCAGGGGCCTGTCGTTGACCGTGGCGGCAAAGGTGCGCACCGTGTCGAGTTGCGGGTCGTAAAAGGCGGCGACGGGGTTGAGGCCAAACCCGAGGGTGACGGCCGTGGCGGCTTTCACGGCATCCTTGTTGATGGCAAGGGCAGAGCCGCCGTGGTCGGCAAGGCCTATGACGCGCGTTTTGGGGTGCACGCGGGTGTCCGTGTGCAGCAGGGGATAATACGAGCCGCCGGTGTCGTAGTAGGTGCCACTGCGGCGGTAGGAGCCATACGGGTCGCGGCTGTAATTGACGTTCGGGCCGGAGCGCGGGCGCGAGAGCACCTGCGCGTCGGGGTAGACTTCGCGCGCGCGTTCCCATGTGGTCCACAGCAGGCCGAACCGCTGGAGAAATTCGCCCTTTACCGGGCCGTCGATGGCTTGCCCCAGAATCTGCGGCCAGCGCGCGCCGGTGGAGCGGTCGTACAGGATGCGGTTGGAGTTGAGCAGCTGGTTGGTGGTGCCAAGGCTGGTGGCGTCGCCCTCAATGCGGCCAATGTAGCCGATGAGGCTGCCCGTGAAGGGGCAATAGGTGACGCAGCGGAACTGCTCATCGCCCGCAATGTTGACCACCTCGTGCCGCAGCAGGACGAGGCGGGGATAAATGCGGACCACGCCGCCTGGGGCTTCCTCCACAAAGACGACTTCGTCGCGCTCCAGCACCAGCGAGGCGTTGGGCACGGAGATAAAGCGCGGACGGTCCACAGGGCGGACCAGGTCGCGGGCTTGGTCGTCACCGACGGTGTAGGCCTCAAAGGCCTTGAGGCGTTCCTCGGTGAGGGGACGCGCGTTGGCGCAGGTGGGGGACAGCAGCCAAACCACGGCAAGCGCGGCAAGCGCGGCTGGGAAAAAACGCAGCATTGCAAGGGGGATGAGTCTGTTTCGCATGGTGTTCTCTTCGGCCATAACAGACTCCGACTTTAGCCGTGGGCGGCGTTTCGTGCAAGGCGCTGGGCAAAAATCGCCGCGGCGGGGCGGCGCAGTCGGAAATGGGAGAGGAGAGATGTGGCGCATGCACACCCCTTCGTCTGCATGGGGTGAGGCATGATGTGAGCAGGGGGCAGCGCGGGGCTGCCAAGGGGGCGGGCGGGGGATGCATCAGGGCCAGCGCAGGGCCGGCCCTGATACATAGGCTAGTTCCAGAACGTCTGCATGGACGTGGCGGAACCGGACAGTAGCATCTGGAAGGAGCCGCCGAACATATCGTCGCCAGTCTGGGCAAGGTAGGCGGCAAGGCCCGTGCGGGCGCGCATCACCTGCGGATTGTGGGCGGTCTTGAAGCCCATTTCCGTCATCTCGGCAATCTGGTCGTAGGCTTTGACCAGCTGCGGGTCGTCCTTGAAGAGCTGTTCGATGGCGTCGGCGTGCTCGTGGTCGCCGGCCACAACAATGTTGCCCTCTTCGTCCTTGCGCAGGGAAAAATCTTCAATTTCCGAAAGACCTTCGTCTTCCAGCCGCTTGTTCACGGTGTTCAGGAACACCTCGCGCATGCTCTGCATCTGGGCCTGCAAGCCATCGAGCACGTTGGTGGTGGGGCTGGTGCGGACCATGGCGCTCAGGCGGTCACCCATGGTGGAGAAGGTGACGTCGTCAAGAGTGCGTTCCTCTTTGCCGGTCTGCTTGCGCGCTGCGGCTTCCTTGGTCTCCTCGTCACCGACTTTAACGGACATCTGGTTGGTCAGGCTGTTGTAGACGCCACTGATGGCCATATGCGTTTCTCCTTCTTTGTGCAGTGGTAAAAGTTGCCGCTGTGGCGGCTTAAGGGGGTGAAATGCATAAGGCGGGCCAATGTGCGCCGCCCACAAAAAAGGCCACCCCCGAAGGGGTGGCCAAAGAGCCTGTGGTGTTTGCGGGGGTGATTAGGCTTCGACCCGTTTACCAGCCACCCGCACCAACACAACGATGGCGACAAGGCCGGCAGGCAGCACGATCTCGATAGGCAGGCCAAGGCCAGCCGGGATGTAGCCAAAGAGGATGGTCACGGTGGCGACGGAAAGCGCGTAGACAATCTGCGTTCTGACGTGGTCCAGATGGTCGCACGCCGAACCCATGGAGGACAGGATGGTGGTGTCCGAGATGGGGGAGCAGTGGTCGCCGAAGATGGCGCCGGTCAGCACCGCGCCAATGTTCATGATGACGTAGCTGTGTTCGGGGTTGATGGCGTAGGCCAGCGGAATGGCCAGCGGCATCAGGATGCCCATGGTGCCGTAGGACGTGCCCGTGGCAAAGGAGATGAACGACCCCAAGATGAAGATGATGGACGAGAGCAAAAACGCCGGAATGGCGTCCGACAGCACCTGCACAAGGTAGGTGGCGGTGCCCAGCTCCTTGATGATGGCGGACAGCGACCACGCCAGCAGCAGGATAACGGCGGTGATGTTCAGCGACTTCACGCCCTGCACCCAAATGGACACGGCCTGTTCCAGCTTCAGGATGCCCCGGCAGATGCCAATAAGCACGGCAAGAATGCCCGCAATAAGCGCCGCCTGGAAGAGCACCACAGAGGCGTCGGATGCGCCGAAGCACTCCTGAATCACGCGGAAGGACAGGGGCGACTCCTTCACCATGGCCATGACTGCGGCGTCGCCGCCGGCCATGATGACATCGCGGCCGTTGAAGTAGAAGCCAAGGAAGGCCGCCACGATAAGCGTGCCAATGGGAATGATGGCGTACCAGATGCTGGGCGTAATGTTGGGGTCGGGCTCCAGTCCGGTGGCTTCATCGGCAACCATGGGCTTAGCGTCGTCGCCGAGCACTTTGCCGGAGGTGCGGGCGCGCATCTCGGCCTTGCGCATGGGGCCAAACTCGCGCAGCAGGAAGATGGTGGCGATGATGAAGCACAGGATGAAGATATTGTAGAAGCGGTAGGGGATGGTCTCCACAAACGCGCCGTAGGCGTTGGCTTCAATGCCAACGGCCTGGAAGCCGTCGCGGATGAGGCCAATCTCGTAGGCGACCCAGGTGGAGATAAGCGCAATGCCCGCGATGGGCGCGGCGGTGGCGTCGATGATAAAGGCCAGCTTCTCGCGCGAGACCTTCATCTTGTCCGTAACCGGGCGCATGATGGGGCCAACGGTCAGGGAGTTGGCGTAGTCGTCAAAGAAGATGAGGATGCCAAGAATCCACGTCACAAACTGCGAGCTGCGCGGGGAGTTGGCGCGGCGGGCGAGGGCCTCGGCAATGGCCTTGGCGCCGCCCATTTTGGACACAACGGCAATCATGCCGCCGATGGCAAGGCACTGCAGGACGATGCCCGCGTTCCACGGGTCCGCCAGCGAGGCAAGAATCTCGTTGGACAGGCGCAGGAAGCCATGAACGATGCCGTTGTAGATGTTAAATCCCTTGCTCTCCAGCATGAAACAGCCGGAAAAGACGCCAATGAACAGGGAGAAGATGACGTTCTTCGTCATGAAGGCCAACACGATGGCGACAAACGGGGGGATAAGCGTCCACGCCCCGTAGTATTTCGCGTTGACCGGGCCGAGGCTGGCGTCAGCGGCGAAGGCGTATCCGGAAAGCAGTGTGACAAGTGCCACGGCCAGCGCCATGACGGTGGGAATCCTGTGCATCAGTCTTTGTCCCATTGGAAATGAACCTCTCTTAAGCTCTTGAGCGTGCTGTGCGCGTATGTGCGCGGTCATAATGAAACCATTGTGCAAACACCACGGGGCAATAGCCCAAAAGCGCGGCCCGGAGGGGTACTCCGGACCACGCTGATCGGCTGGCTCTTCTTTGCGGGCGCCGCGCGTGTCAGACGCGGCGCAGTACGCATAGCCTTTCGGCTACCGTTTTCGAGATTTGGGAAAGCCGAGCAGGATGCTCAGCACGGCTGCTGCTGCGAGAATGAAGCAGTAGTACATGTTCCCCACGATATCGAGGGGAGAGATGGCGGCAATGGAGCCGGCGAGGAGGATCTGCGCGCTGTAGGGGATAAGCCCCTGAATCACGCAGGAGAAGATGTCGAGAAGGCTGGCGCTGCGGCGCACGTCAAGGTCCGTCTTGGTGGCGATTTCCTTGGCGACACCGCCAGTGACAATGATAGCCACGGTGTTGTTGGCGGTGCAGCAGTTCACAAGGGAGACCAGAGCGCTGATGGACAGCTCTCCGGCGCGCTTGCTGCGGCTGCCCTTGGTCAGGCGCTCGATAAAGTTCAAGATGGCCGTAATGCCGCCACCCTTTTTGATGAGCGCGCTCAGGCCGCCAATCATCAGCGACAGCACAAGAATCTCATGCATGCCGGTAAAGCCGCTGTAAATGTCCTTGGACAGCTGCAGCAGGGAGTAGGCGTCCATGTACAGGAGGCCCACACCGCCAGCCAGCGCAATGCCAACGGACAGGACGATAAAGACGTTCATGCCGCTCAGCGCAAGGCCAAGCACCGCAATGTAGGGCAGGACCTTGACGAGCTCATAGCTGCCCTCGGAGTGCACGTGGCCGCTCACGCCAAGCACAGCGAAGATGATAACGCTGATGATGGCGGCGGGCAGGGCGATGAGGAAGTTCATCTTGAACTTGTCCTGCATGTTGCAGCCCTGTGTGCGGGTGGCGGCGATGGTGGTGTCGGATATCATGGAAAGGTTGTCGCCGAACATGGCGCCGCCGACAACGGCGCCCATCAGCATAGCAAGGGAGATGTCTGTTTTGGCGGCCACGCCAACGGCGATGGGTGCTACGGCCGCAATGGTTCCCATGGATGTGCCCATGGCGGTTGAGATAAACGCGCCAATAACGAAAAGACCGGGCAGAACCATGGTAGCCGGAACGATGGAAAGACCAAGATTCACCGTGGACTCAACGCCGCCAACAGCGCTGGCGACGGAGGCGAAGGCACCCGCAAGCAGGTAGATCATGCACATGGTGACGATGCTGTACTCGCCTGCGCCTTCGATGAATGTACCGATACTTTCGGACGTCTTTTCCCGAGCCAACAGGACCGCGAGAACAATGGCCGGTAAAATGGCCACCGTCGCAGACACCTGATAGAAGGCCATCTCCGTACCCGAAATGGTCAACCAGACCCCGGTACCGATAAAGATGACCAGAAATACCGCCAGCGGTAGCAGCGCCAGCGCATTCCCCTTGCCTGAATTCATTGGAAAAACCTTCCCTTGATGCAGACCCCGCGTGCGCGGGGGCTAAACGTGAAAATTGCTGTGTCAAGACCCAAAAGACGACATGAGTACGCCGAGAATCTGTAAAATGCAAGTGCGCTCCGTTGCAGAAAGCGCGTTGGCACTGTCGGCAGCCCCGAGGTGCGGGCGTAGTGCATTTCTGCCGGGCCGTGTGGGCAAATGCGGGCCGTGGATGCAAAAGCGCGCCGGATGCAATGGGTCTTGCCATCCGGCGCGCTGTGTTTTGCTCGGTTTTTGTCGCCGCGTTAGCTGGCGTCGCGCTCCACGTCCGTGCCGGGCAGGGGCGCCTTGTTTCGCTCGTAGCGGAACTCGTAGCGCAGGCCGGAGAGCAGGCACAGGCACAGGAGGAGCATAATGGCCGAGAACGGCAGCGCTGCCGCAATAGCCATGCGCTGCAGGCCCTCAAGCCCGCCTGTAAAGAGCAGCACGCTGGCCGTGGCCGAGACCGTCAGGCCCCAGATAATCTTCTTGCTGGTGGGCGGATTGTCCTGCCCGCCGGAGGTCATCATGGCCAGCACGAAGGTGGCGGAGTCCGCGGAGGTGATAAAGAACACCACCAGCAGAACAATGGTCAGCACCGTAAGCACGCCGCTGAGCGGGTAATGGGCGTAGAGCTGGAACAGGCCGGTGGACACGTCCTCGGCCACGGCGGCGGCAATGCCCGCGCCTTGGTGCAGTTCCAGTTCAAAGGCTGCGCCGCCGAAGACGCTGAACCACACAAAGGTCAGCAGGGTGGGCACCAGCAGCGCGCCGGTGACGAACTCGCGGATGGTTCGCCCGCGCGAGATGGAGGCCACAAACAGCCCCACAAAGGGCGACCACGAAATCCACCACGCCCAGTAGAACAGCGTCCAGCTCTGGGTCCATTCCAGCCCGCGGAAGGGGTTGGTGGACAGGCTCATGGTGAACAGCGACGAGGCATAGTCCGCCAGCGTGCTGATGAAGATGTTCATAATCATGGTACTGGGGCCGACCACCAGCATAAAGGCGAGGATGGTGATAGCCAGCATGACGTTGGCCTTGCTGAGCAGTTGGATGCCCTTGTCCAGCCCGGTCATGCTGGAGATGATAAACAGTACCGTCACCACGCCGATGATGGCGAGGGTACTGGTGAACGTGGCCTTGAAGGGCAAGACGCTGGCAAGGCCGGTATTAATCTGCATGGCGCCAAGGCCCAGCGAGGTCACAATGCCGAACACCGTGGCGAAGACGGCAAGGATGTCGATGGTGTAGCCCGCAGGGCCGAAGATGCGCTTGCCCAGCAGCGGGTAGAAGCAGCTGGAGAGCAGCGGGCGCATGCCGCGCCGGAAGGAAAAGTAGGCGATGGACATGCTCATGACGATATAGATGGCCCACGGGTGCACGCCCCAGTGGAAAAAGCTGTAGCGCATGGCGAACTTGGCGGCCTCGGGCGAGGCGTCGTCAATGTAGGCCGGCGGGTTCAGGTAGTGGCTCATGGGTTCGGCCACGCCCCAGAAGATGAGGCCAATGCCCATGCCCGCGGCAAAGAGCATGCTGAACCAGCCAAAGTAGGAAAAGCGCGGCTTTTCGTGGTCGTGCCCCAGCTTGATGTCGCCGTACCGGCTGAATGCCATAAATATGCAAAACGCCAGAAATAAAAAGGCCGAGAGCAGATACGTCCAGCCAAAGTGGGTGATGATGCTGGTGTGCATGACCGCGGTCCACCCATCAAGGCGCTCCGGCGCAACAATGCCCACAAGCACGAGGATAAGGACGATAAGCAGGGATATGCTGAAAACAGTGTTTTTGTCGTGTCTCACGCTGAGGATCCTTCTTCCTTGGCAATCTGGCGCGTCACCGGGTGCTGGTCCGGCAGAACGCACAGGTTCGGAATGATGAAGACGCTGCACGGGGCCTTGTGCAGGAGCATCTCCGCCGTGGACCCCACGATGCGCGTCATTGCGTCGGGGTCATCGGACTTGCCCACCACGATGAGGTTTGCGCCCTTGGCGCGCGCCTGCTTGACGATGGTCTTGGTCACCATGCCGATGGATTCAATAACCTCCAGCGTGTCGTAGGCGTGGGCGCATTCGGCCGCAAGGCGCTGGAGACCGGCGCGCAGGGTTTCGCGCCGCTGCTCTTCCGTCTCCGGGTCCGGGGCGCGGTGCCCAACATGCAGCAGATAGAGCGTATGCGCGCGGAAGCGGCTGTCGCGCAGGTAGGGCATCACCGTGGCGTCGGTGTGCTGCAGGTCGGTGGCGTACATCACCCGCTCAATTTTGGGGGATTCGCCGATGAGGGAAGGCTTGTAGAGGAACGTCGGCAGACTGCTCAGGCGCAGGATGTCCGAGTCAATGCTGCCCAGCAGGGCTTGGCGCAGCAGGGCCTTGGGCTCCCACAGGATGGCGATGTACGCCGCGCCTGCCTCTTCCGCCACGCGGATGATTTCCGTTGGCGCGTGGCCGTTGCGGATGGAGTAGTCCACCGCCAGCCCCATTTTTTCGATGGCAGGCACCAGCCGCTCCATTTGCTCCTCTGCCGATTCCCGGTCGCGGTAGCTGGAACGGGTGCGGATGTGCACGAGGTGGACGTGCGTGGTGCCGAAGTGCTTGAGCTGGGCAATCATCTCAAGCAGTTTTCGGCGTGGCTCGTTCAGACTTGTTTTGACCGCCGCTTTGTGCAGCACTCTTGGCTCCTTGGGTCTGTTGTGTTTGCGTGGCGCCGTGTTGTTGCCGGGCGTGCTTTATGCGATGGAATTTGTCATGGCGCGTATTTTGTAGTTTGTCATGAATGCGACACCACTGTTTCGCAGTGGTGGAATGATGCACGGCTACAGATATACTGCCTATCATCAGAGCGCGCTGCACGCAAATGCAGCGGGCGGGAGCGCATGGAGGCTAGCGGCGCAGGGCGCCGGGCAGGGCGGGCAACCAGCCCAGATGGTGGACGGCCCACAGCCCAACGAGGATGGCTTCGGCGGCGTCGTGGCGCAGGGAGGTCGGGCGCTTGGCCCCAAAGTGGTCGATGACAGCGCGGGCGAGGGTGCCCGCGGCGAGTTTGGCCTGTTTGGCGTTGCGCATCAGGCTTGGGCGCAGAAAGTCCGCGCGCCACGTTTCGGCGGCCAGCATGGTGACGGCAAGGCCTTGGCGCTGGGCCTGTTTGCTCCAGATGTCGGCAATGGAACCGCCGCCCTCAAGGGCGATGTCGGTGAGGCCCTCGCAGCGGTGCAGGATGCCGGGCGCGCCGCGCCGCAGGCGGGTGTGGGAGCCGAAGTTGTGCGAGCGGTACCACACAAGGCGCCCGCTCGCGTCATAGAAGGCAAGCCCCGTGCGGAGGCCAAGGTCCACGGCAAGCAGCGACACGGTCAGCCACCGTGCAGCCAGCAGCGCACGCGGCGGCCCTGTCCCATATCGAGAAGGGGCGGGTGCTCCGCGCGGCAGCGGTCAAAGGCGTGGGGACAGCGCGGGGAGAAATGGCACCCCGGGGGCAGGTCGTACAGGCTGGGAACAATGCCGGAGATGGGGACCAGCCGCTCTGTGGCGTCAATGCGCGGCACCGAGCGCATAAGGCCCATGGTGTAGGGATGCAGCGGCTCGCGGTACAGCTCGCGCACCGGGGATTCTTCGACGATTTTCCCGGCGTACATCACGGCCACGCGCGAGCAGGTTTGGGCCACCACGCCAAGGTCATGCGTAATGAATACAATGGCCGCATCACGACGTTTTTTCAGGTCCAGCATCAGGTCCAGAATCTGGGCCTGAATGGTGACGTCGAGGGCTGTTGTCGGCTCATCGGCAAGGACCAGGCGCGGGTCGCAGGCAAGGGCCATGGCAATGACCACGCGCTGGCGCATACCGCCGCTCATCTCGTGTGGATAGCTGCGGGCGCGGCGCGCTGGTTCTGGGATGCCCACCTGATGCAGGGCGTCCACGGCGGCGTCCATGGCGGCCTTGGCGTCCAGATGCTGGTGCAGGCGCACGGCCTCGGCAATCTGTTCCCCCACGCGGAAAACCGGGTTCAGGCTGGTCATGGGTTCCTGAAAAATCATGGAGATGTCGTTGCCGCGTATGGCGCGCATGCGCTCCTCGGGCAGGGCCAGCAGGTCCGTGCCGTCAAAGTGGATGCTGCCGGCGGCGATGCGTCCGGGAGGCGACGGCACCAGCCGCAGAACGGACAGGGCGAGCATGGTTTTGCCACAGCCGGATTCGCCGACGACGGCCACGGTTTCGCCGCGCGCAACGTCAAGGTCTACGGCGTCCACGGCGTGCGCGGTGCCCTGTGCGGTGTCAAAGGAGGTTTGCAGGCCCCGGATGCTGAGCAGGTGCATGAAGAGTTTGCCTCGTGGTGGGAATTGTGAAAGATACCGTTGCCAAGCTGCATTGTGCGGCGCGGGAGGAAGAATTGTCAACGTGCGTGGCTGGCGCGGAGTGCGTGGGGGCTTGCCCCGGGGCGCGTCCGTGCCTATTCTCGGACAAGACAAGGGCGCATGGCGCGCCATGCATGACATGAAGGCGGCGTTCCGCAGGGCGGGGCCGTACAAACATATACGAGGACAGTGTGAGCAAACCAAGAGTAGCCATCATCGGCGGCGGACTGGCCGGATGTGAATGCGCGTGGCGCCTTGCCTGCGCCGGTGTGCCGTGCGTGATATTCGAGATGAAGCCCGAAAAGTATTCCCCGGCGCATGTGGAGCCGGGGCTGGCGGAGCTGGTGTGCTCCAACTCCCTGCGCAGTGACGAGCCGACCACCGCCGTGGGCCAGCTCAAGCGCGAAATGCGCGACGCGGGCAGCCTGGTGCTGGAAACCGCGGACGACACCTGCGTGCCCGCAGGCAAGGCCCTTGCCGTGGACCGCGAGCGCTTTTCCAAAGCCATCACCGAGCGCATTGAAGGGCACGAGCTGCTCACCGTGGAGCGCCGCGAGATTGCCAGCATCGACGCGCCGGAACTTGCGGACTACGAGGTCGTGGTGGTCTCCGCCGGTCCGTTGGCCAGCGACGGCCTTGCCGCCAGCCTTGCCAGCGCCGTTGGCGAGGAGCGCCTGTATTTCTATGATGCCATCGCCCCCATCATCGCCGCGGACTCTGTGGATATGAATAAGGCCTTTTGGGGCTCGCGCTGGCGGCCCGAGGATGACGACTACCTCAACTGCCCCATGACCGAAGACGAGTACATGACCCTGTACAACGAGCTTCTGGCGGCGGATAAGGTGAAGCCCCACGACTTTGAGACGGAAATCCACTTCGAGGGGTGCCTGCCCGTGGAAGCCATGGCCGAGCGCGGCCCGCAGACCCTGACCTTTGGACCGCTCAAGCCCGTAGGCCTGACGGACCCGCGCACCGGGGAGCGCCCCTTTGCCGTGGTGCAGCTGCGCGCCGAGAACAAGGAAAAGACCCGCTTCAATATGGTGGGCTTTCAGACCAAGCTCACCTACCCCGAGCAGAAGCGCGTGTTCCGGATGATTCCGGGGCTGGAGAACGCCGAGTTTGAGCGCATGGGCAGCATCCACCGCAACACCTACGTGAATGCCCCCCACGCCCTGACCCCGAACCTGCGCCTGAAAACGCGCGAGAATGTCTACCTTGCGGGGCAGATTACGGGCGTCGAGGGCTATGTGGAGTCCGCCGCGTGCGGCCTGTGGCTGGGCATGCACCTTGCCGCGCGCCTGACGGGTGGCGAGGTGACCCTGCCCCCGCGCGATACCGCTCTTGGCGCGCTCCTTGGGCACTTGCAGGAGGAGAGCAAGGACTTTCAGCCCTCCAATGTGCAGTTTGGCCTGATGCCGCCGCTTAATGTGCGCGCGGGCAAAAAGCGCCGCAAAGAACTCTACGCCCAGCGCGCCGAGAAAAGCTGGGCCGCATGGCGCGGGCAGGACGCCCCAGACGCCCCAAATGCCCCGGACACCGACGCATAGCAGGGCGGACCACCACCGCCACATACGACAAGGAGCCACCATGTCCACGCAGTATTGGCTGATGAAGACGGAACCCGGAGCCTATTCCATCGACGACCTTGCGGCGGAAGCTGACCAGAGAACAAGCTGGGACGGGGTGCGGAATTATCAGGCCCGGAACTTCATGCGCGACGATATGCGCGTGGGGGACAAGGTGCTGTTTTATCACAGCGTGAAGAATCCCGGCGTGGTGGGCGTTGCCGAGGTGGTGCGCGAGTCCTACCCCGACCACACCGCGTGGGACCCGGAAAGCCGCTACTACGACAGCCGCAGCACGCCGGACAGGCCGCTGTGGTTTATGGTGGACATTCGCCTTGAACGCATATTCGACGTGCCTTTGCCCCTGAAGTACTTGCGCACGGTGGCGGGACTTGAGAACATGGAACTGCTCCGGAAAGGCTCCCGGCTGTCCGTCCAGCCCGTACGCCCTGAGGAGTTCCGGATTATATTGGACCACGCCGGGGAGCGCTCCCCGGAACACGGCGCGTAGCGCGGCTTTCGCCGCGCCCGCGCCATACAAAGGAGGGTGCCATGCCGAAGACTATGGAAGATCGGGTGATCAGACTGGAAAGTGACGTGGCCCTGAACCTGAAGGTCATCGACGACTTGAACGACGTCATCACGGACCAGCAGAAGCAGATCGACCGCCTTGAGCGGCGTCTGGACCTTATGGCCGGCAAGCTGGCCGCACTGGACGTGCAGTCCGGAAACGGCCTGTCCGACGATCCGCCGCCGCCCCATTACTAGGTTATGCTACAGCGCCCGGTGCAAAGCCAAGGAGCTCCACAAGCGACTCCGAGGCCGCGTACCGGGCGCTCTGGTTCCATACGCTGTTCTGGACGGACCACAGGTCCAGCTCCGGATCAAGCTCCACCGCGCGCTGGATGATGCCGACAATGGTGTCCTCCGGCGCTTTGTCGTCCATAAGGCGCAGTACCTCGGTAATGATGCGGTGCGAAAACGCCGCGCGCTCGGGCTGACCTGCGGGCTGGGCCTGCAAAAAGTCCATGAGGTTTTCCGGGGCGCTTGGCTCTATGGCTGTGGTCCATGCCAGCGGCGCCCAAAAGCGCCCCCAGTGCCATGCCATATTTTGTGTAGCCTGCGATTCCGTCCACGGCTGGATGAGATGCAGGCCCGACTGCACTCCCACCAGTTGCCGGTTCCACACAGCTTCCTCGCTGGCCGCGGCCCATTCAAGGGCGATGGCTTGCCGCTTGTTCCACGGCAGGTCGCGCGGCAGGAAGCTGGCTTCCCCGTCCTCAAAGTGCACTGTGACGCTGCTCTCCAGCGGGTTTTCCGTGGTGGAGCGCTGCCACGTCCATGTGTAGCGCTGGTCGCGTCCGCGTCCCCGGTGGATGGTGGCCGTGCCCTGAAGCGTACCGCTCCCGGGGACGCTCTCAAAGGCAAAGTCGATGCTGGCTCCGGGCCAGCCCATGCGCGTCTCCTGCGGCATATTGTGGCGCAGGCCGCGCGCCCATAGGATGACAAGCCCCTGCGCAATGAGGCTCTGGGGCGTTTCGCTTTTTGGGCGCACGCGCTGGATGTACAGCTCCCGCCCCGAGGACTGGGGCGGCTGGTTGGCGACGGCTTCGGCGAGGATGGCCTGATAGTCCCGCGCAACGGCCGTGGTATCCAGCCCGGTGTCGCTGGCGAGTTCCAGTGCGCGGCGGGTGTAGGTCATGGCCCCAAGGGGTTCAATGCGGTCAAGGTCGTCAAAGAACCACGCGCAACTGGCCATGGAGGCCAGCGACCATTGCTCCATCTCCAGCAGGTCCCACGCGGTGGTGGCGTCGTCGTCCGAGAGGTTTGCGGAGAAGTGCGAGGCGCGGAAGGCCTCTGGGTCTGCGCCGCCAAAGCGCACCGAGCCGTAGGCCAACAGGGCGTCTGCGGGCTGCGGGAAATAGCGCGGGGCCGTGGCGGTGAAGTGCTTGTGCACGGCGCTTCGGGCGTGGTCCTGCGCACGGCGCAAGGGATCGCGCCAGCGCTGGGTCCAGTGCGGATGCCCGCCCGTGTTGCAGCCGCAGTCCGCCTTCCAGCGCTCCACGCCGTGGGCGCAGCTCCACGAGGACGGCTCGTGCAGGCGCACGCGGTGGGTGGGCGGATGCGCGGCAAGGTAGGCCGCGTAGTTGGTCAGCGACAGGTCCGGGGCGTCCTCGGCCTGCATGAGCATATAGGCCAGCGCCATTTCGCCAAAGGTGAAGTGGTGCCCGTAGGTTTCGCCGTCCGTTGCCAGCGACAAAAGTCCCGGCAGGGTGGCGTCTTTCACGCGGGACCAGAACGCGCCGCCGTCGCGCAGCAGCTCCTCAAAAGCCACGGCCTGCGAGAGTGCGCCGTGGTAGAAAAAGACGCTGATGGTGCGCCCGGAGGGCAGTTCCACAAGGTAGGGCTGTGTGATGTCCAGTCCGCCTTCGTCCACATTGTGCCAGTCGTCGCGGCCTGTGGGGGCGATGGCGGCGGCTTGGCGCGGGGCCAGAATGGTAAAGGCGATGCCTGCCTCGGCAAGGGCCTCAAGGGAGGCGCTGTCCACGGCGGTTTCGGACAGCCACATGCCGTCGGGCTGGCGGCCGAAGCGCGCCTCAAAGTCCTGCATGGCCCATGCGGTTTCGATTTTCTTGTCCTCGTCGCTGGCAAGGGGCATGATGACGTGGTGGCATATTTGGCCGAGGGCGTTGCCGAAACCAAGGCGCGAGCGCGAGGCCTTGTCCGCATCCAGAATGCGGTGGTAGGTTTCGGGGTCGCTCTTTTCCATCCACGAGAAGAGCGTTGGCCCAAAGTTGAAGCTGAGGTATTCATACACGTTGACGATGCGGGCGATGCGCCCCTTGTCGTCAAGCAGGCGCGCCCAGGCGAGGGGGGCGTAGCTTTCGCGGGCGATGCGTTCGTTCCAGTTGAGGCCCGGGGCGGCGCTGCCCTCGGGCAGGACGGTGCGCAGCCACGGGTCCTCGCGCGGTGGCTGGTAGAAGTGACCGTGAATGCAAAGGTGCTTCTCCATCATATCCCCCATGGTTTGCCGGAGTGCGGCGCTTGGTGGTGGTCCCTCGTCTGGTTTTAACAGATTCCGCCGCGCATGCGATAGTCCAAGTTGTAGACAGACGGGCTGGTGATATGTACAGAGGGCGGCACAACGCAGGTGCGCAGGCACAAGGAGACACGTTATGGCACACGATGAACGCGCCGAGCTTGAGGCGCTGTCGCATGAAGAGCTGCTCGACTGCTTCGAGGGGGCGCTTTTCGAGCATGTAACCGAGGGCAAGGAATTCCCGGAGATGGTGGAGATGACCATCGCGCTGGGCATCCGTAATTTCGTGGCAACGCGGCTGGCACCGCAGCAGGATGCCGATATTATCGACCTGTTCCTTGACGGCGACCGCGCCGTGGTGGAACTGGTGGACCACGCCGCCGAGCTTGGCCTTTTGGAATAAAAGGCCGCACAACACCGCAAAAGGCGCGGCGGTAGGCACTACGCCCTGCCGCCGCGGACAAAAAAGGCCCGCATCATCGCCAGATGATGCGGGCCTTTCGTTGTGTGTGATGGCAGCCCGTGGGCTGTGGAGGACGCTAGTCCTTCTTCACGCAGACCTGCGGCCAGATTTCGTCGATGAGCTCAACGGGCGTCACCGTAATCTTGCGGCGCAGTTCGGCGGGCACGTCCACAAGGTCGCGCTCGTTCTGCTTGGGGATGAAGACCTGCCGCATGCCGTTGCCCACGGCGGCGAGGATTTTTTCCTTGATGCCGCCAACGGGCAGCACGCGTCCGCGCAGGGAGATTTCACCCGTCATGCAGACATCGGCGCACACCGGGGTGTCCGTGAGTGCGGAGATGACGGCGGTCACCAGCGTGACGCCAGCCGAGGGGCCATCCTTGGGCGTTGCGCCTGCGGGCACATGGACGTGCAGGTCCACGTTTTCCGTGAACTCGGGGTCCAGCCCAAAGACGTCGGCGCGGCTGCGGGCGTAGGACAGGGCCGCCTGTGCGGATTCCTTCATCACATCGCCCAGCTTGCCGGTGAGGGTGAGCTTGCCCTTGCCCTTCATGGGCGTCACCTCAATATGGAGGATTTCGCCGCCAAAGGGCGTCCAGGCAAGGCCAAGGGCCACACCGGGGGGCAGGGTCTTTTCCATCTCGTCGTCGCGGTAGTACGCGGGGCCAAGGAACTTTTCCAGCACCTTGGGCGTGACCCTGTAGGGGCCTTTGTCGCCCTCGGCCTTTCTGCGCGCCAGCTTGCGGCAAATGGAGCCGATTTGGCGCTCCAGATTACGCAGGCCGGCCTCGCGGGTGTACTCGCGCACGGTCTGGCCGATGACGGCGTCGGAAATCTGCATTTCCTTCAGCTTGATGCCGTTGTCCTCAGCCTGACGCGGCAGCAGGTAGCGGCGCGCGATTTTGACCTTTTCATGCTCCGTGTAGCCGGGGATGCGGATGGTCTCCATGCGGTCAAGCAGCGCGGCGGGAACGGTGTCCAGCGTGTTGGCCGTGCAGATGAACATGATTTTGGACAGGTCAAAGGGCACGTTGAGGTAGTGGTCCGAGAAGGAGTTGTTCTGCTCGGGGTCCAGCACCTCAAGAAGGGCCGACGACGGGTCGCCGCGGAAGTCCGCGCCCAGCTTGTCGATTTCGTCCATCATGAACACCGGGTTGTTGGTGCCCACCTGCTTGAGGCCCTGAATGATGCGGCCGGGCATGGCGCCGATGTAGGTGCGGCGGTGGCCGCGGATTTCGGCCTCGTCACGCATGCCGCCAAGGGAGATGCGCAGAAACTTGCGGCCAAGGGCGCGCGCAATGGACCGCCCAAGGGAGGTCTTGCCAACGCCCGGAGGGCCCACAAAGCACAGAATCGGTCCCTTCATCTTGGGATTGAGCTTGCGTACGGAGAGGTACTCAAGGATGCGCTCCTTGACCTTCTCCAGATTGTAGTGGTCCTCGTTGAGAATTTTCTGCGCTTTGCGGATGTCCAGCCTGTCGCGCGAGGCCTTGTTCCACGGCAGTTCGGAAATCCAGTCCAGATAGGTGCGGATGACCGTTGCCTCGGAGGAATCCGGGTGCATGCTGGCGAGGCGCTTGAGCTGTTTGTCGGCTTCCTTGCGCACGTCCTTGGGCGGATTGGCCTTGTCCAGCGCGGTGGCGATTTCTTCCAGCTCTTCATTCTGCTCGTCGGCTTCGCCAAGTTCGCGGCGGATGGCCTTGAGCTGTTCGCGCAGGAAGAAGTCGCGCTGGGCCTTATCCATGCCTTCCTTGGCCATGGACTGGATTTTCACCTGCATGGAGGCCACTTCGATTTCGCGGGCCAGCAGGGTGTTGATGAGTTCCAGCCGTTCGATGGGGTCGAAGGTCTCAAGGATGGACTGGGCGTCCTCCACGCGCAGGCGCAGGTTGGACGCGATAAGGTCGGCAAGGCGGCCGGGCTCGTCCACGCTGTTGAGCACGCCCATGATGTCCTGCGAGGAGATGCCCTTCAGGCTCATGAGCTTTTCGCTCTGGTCTTTGGCCGCGCGGATCATGGCCTCGGTGGTGGGGGTCAGCTCGGTGGTGTCCTCGTCCTTGATCAGTTCCACGGTGGCGGTGTGGTAGGGCGAGTCGCCGGTGAAGTCCTTGACCCGTGCGCGCGAAACGCCCTGCACCAGCACCTTGAGGCGGCCGTCGGGCATTTTGAGCATACGCATGATCATGCCCACAGTGCCGATGGTGTACAGGTCCTCGGCGCTGGGGTCGTCCACCTTTTCGTCGCGTTGGGACAAAATGAGGATGTGGCGTTTGTCGGCCAGTGCGGCTTCCACAGCGGCCACGGATTTTTCCCGGCCCACAAAGAGCGGGAGGATCATGTAATTAAAGACCACGATATCGCGGACCGGCAGAACGGGCAGTTCTTCCGGAATTTCGGGCGCAGTGGCCTGTTCATCGTCGGAGGGAAGCTCCGTGATGGTTCCGGCGGACGCGGGGTCGTCACTATCTGCGATGACGAGAAGGGAGTCGAGAAGCTCGTCCGTCATAAGTATTCCTTTGGCGTACAGTTGTGCGAATCGGACGGCGCGGGGCATCATGCCCGGGGGCAGATGCACGGCGTCTGTCTAGGCTCTTTGGTCCGCCGCTGCGGACGAAAGGCATCCTGTCGGTGCAGGGTGCGTCAGGACCGGATATGGAACTCGTCGTGTTCCGTATCGTAGTCGATCCATTTGCACTGCACATTTTCAACCTTAGCGAGCGAAGGGCCGGCCAAAAGCCGCCGCTTGAGCGTATTCACCGCTTCGTCATCGCCTTGCGCCAAGACCTCGACGGTGCCGTCGGCAAGATTGCGAATCCAGCCGGTAACACCAAGGTTGTGAGCCTGGTCGTGGGTCCATACTCGAAATGCGACCCCTTGAACCGTTCCAGTGATAAGGCACTGAAGGCTTCGAACCATGACCGCCTCCTAGGTTGAGGTTGGCGCGCTGGGGAAATTCTGTTCTACAGCATCCCCCTGGACTGGAAGCTGAAATACTCGCCGCCGCTGACGACCAAGTGGTCAAGCACACGCATGCCAAGGTCGCGCGCGGCGCGGCAAATGCGGGCGGTCACTTCCTCATCCTGCGCCGATGGCCGAAGGTTTCCCCCCGGGTGGTTGTGGATGAGGATAATGGAACTCGCCTCGCGTTCCAGCGCTAGGGAGAGCACTTCGCGGACGTAGACCGGAGACTGGTCCACCGTCCCTTGGCTGAGTTGCTCCCAGCTCAGCAGCCTGTTGCGCGTGTCGAGCAGGGCAACCCAGAATTCTTCCTTCACGGCATGCCCCAGACGGGAGATGGCCATTTGCGCCACTGCCTGCGGGGTGCCAAGCACCTCGCGTTCACGCACGCGTGATTCCCCCATGCGGGCCCACGTTTCGCGCCACAGGTGCCAGAACTCCTCCAGCTTGGGGCCAAACCCCTTTACCTGACGCAATTCCGCGGGACGGGCCGCAAACACACCATACAGGGAACCAAAGCGCGACAAGAGGTCCTTGGCGAGGGGCTTTGTATCCTGCCGGACTATGACCTGACCGAGAAGCAGTTCCAGAACTTCATAATCGGCCAGCTCGCGCGGGTTGTGTTTCAGGCGGTTTCGCAGGCGTTGCCTGTGGCCCAGATAATGCCGGTTATCGCTCATAATAGGTCTTCGTTGCGAGGCGGGCAAGGGGGCCGCCCGGATTTTTTGGGGTGGCCGTGCGTGGTGGCGGTGAATGCATCCTGCCGGATTCAAGGAAGATTTATCGCATTCCGGCGGGTTTTGCATCCTGAAAAACTGTGTACAGGCCGCCGACAATGGCTTCAAAAGCCTGTTCCGGCGTGCGCTGGCCGCTCTTGATGCCGAATTCCGCCTCCATGGTGAGGTCCCAGATGCGGGACAGGCGGGCCGGACCAAGGCGCTTGGCCGTGGTGGTCATGGCGCGTTGGCGGGGCTGGGGTACCCATGCGGAGGGTTTTTCGCCGTGGGCAAGCTCCCACATGATGCGTGCGTCGCGCTGGAGCAGCGCAAGGAAGGAAAACAAAATATTGTCCGACGAGCTGACCATGCGGTTGTCGAAAACCTTTTTCCACACGCGCTCGGGCGTTGCGCCGGATTGGAGCATGGAGATGAATTCAAAAACGTCCATGTCCGCCTCGGCGGCGATGACGGTGAGGTGGTCGCGCGTGACGGTGCCTGCGTCCCCGGCGGCAAGGGCCAGCTTGTCCAGTTCGCTGCGCGCGCCAAGGGCGTCGGTGGGCAGGGCGTCGGTCAGGGCGCGCAGGACGTCTGGAGCGATGTCCAAACCGTTTCGCTTGGCGTAGCTCCGGACAAAGTCCGGCAGGGTGCGGCGCGTCAGACCGGGGGACGACCAGACCCAGCCGCGTTTTTCGGCCACGGCCCAGTATTTTTGCTTGGTCAGCGTCTTGGGGACCTTGGGGCTGCCCTTTTTGTCCAGAGCGCCCTCAAGGCAGAAGATGGGCCAGATGGTGCTGCCCGCGCTGGCGAGGGCGGTTTCCAGCTTGTTCCACGTATCCACCAGAAAGGTGTTGGCGCGCCGAATGATAACAAGGCGCGAGGTGCCCATGAGGTCCGGGATTGTCAGGTCCTGCCAGAACGAGCCGGGCAGGTCGCCGTCGTCGGCCCAGTAGACGCGGCGCACCCATGTGGCGCCGTCGCCGTAGGTGGCGACGAGGTGATCCATCTCCTGCCGCAGCAGTTCGACGTCGGGGCAGATGAGGAATGAAAATCCGGGACGGGACATGGTTCTCCTTACCGTGGCGTTGATGCATGAAGCCGCACCGGCGCGCAGGCGCGCCGGTGCGGCTCGTATCGTCTGGCAATAGGGCCTAGTAGGCCTGGGACAGCCTGTCTGCGAGGCGGCGGACGGCCAAGGAGACCACCCGGCGCTCTGCGGCGTCCCTGTTGGTGGTGAAGGACTGGCTGGCGCTGACGGTACCGGAGTTCCACAGCTCCGAGCCATCGGCCCTGCTCACGATTCGTGCCTGCATGTTGATGTTGGCGCTGGATTTCACGGTTTCATCGTCGGAGTCCGTCAGCGACGCATCGGAACGGAAGGACGAGACTGTGATGTGCATGTCTGCCGTGGCGTCCTTGGCGGACGTCCACACGATGCTGCCGCGGCGGGTCAGTTCGTCGCGCACTTCGGCGCGGAGCAGGCTTTCCAGCCACGGTTTCAGCGTGGGGTTCTCCACACTGCGGATGCACAGGGCGCGGTGCGAGGCATCAAGCACAAGGGGCGCCTCGTCGTCGGGCAGGCGGTAGCCGCAGCCCGAAAGGACGAGAGCCAGAACAACAGCCGGGAGAATCGCGCGCAGGTATCGCATTTATCCCACCACAATGTTGACCAGTTTACCGGGCACCACAATCACCTTGCGCACGGTTTTACCCTCAATGTGCTTGGCGACGTTTTGCTCGGCGAGGGCGGCCTTTTCCACTTCGTCCTTGGGGGCGGAGGTGGAAACCGTCAGGCGGCCGCGGAGCTTGCCGTTGACCTGAACCACGACGGTGACTTCGTCGCGGGCCAGTGCCTTTTCATCGTGCTCGGGCCAAGGCTGGACGGCAAGGTGCGTGGTGTAGCCCATCTGCTGCCACAGTTCCTCGCACACGTGCGGGGCAACCGGGGAGAGCAGGGTCAGGGCGGTGCTCACGGCGGAGGAAAGCGCTTTCGTGCCTTCTTCGGTGCCGACCAGCTCGTCCCGGAGCTGGTACATGGTGTTCACCAGCTCCATCACAGCGGCGATGGCGGTGTTGAACTGGAAGTGCGTCACCACGTCGTGGGTGACCTTCTTGACGGTCTCGTGCTCCTTGCGGCGCAGCTCCTTGGCCTTGCCGGATACGTCCAGCGCGGCGCAGGGACCAACCGGGGAGAGGGACCCGCCAAGGTCTTCCACCAGACGCCACACGCGCTTGATAAAGCGGGCGGAGCCTTCAATGCCGGTGTCGCTCCATTCCAGATCCTTTTCCGGCGGCGCGGCAAACAGGCAGAACAGGCGCACGGTGTCCGCACCGTATTTGGCGATCATCTCGTCGGGGTCCACGATGTTGCCCTTGGACTTGGACATCTTGGACCCATCAAGGAGCACCATGCCCTGCGTGAGCAGGTTGTCAAAGGGCTCGTCGATGTCGATGAGCTGTTCATCGCGCAGCGCCTTCACGTAGAAGCGCGAGTAGAGCAGGTGCAAAATGGCGTGCTCAATGCCGCCGATGTACTGGTCAACGGGCAGCCAGTACTTGACGGCTTCGCGGTCCAGACCCTGCTCGTCGTCGCGGGGGCTGGCGTAGCGCAGGAAGTACCACGACGATTCCATGAAGGTGTCCATGGTGTCGGTTTCGCGGTGCGCCTTGCCGCCGCATACGGGGCAGGTGGTGTCGAAGAATTCGGGCGTCTCGGGCAGCGGGCTGCGGCCGTCGGGGCGCGTCTGCACGTCCTCGGGCAGGGTCACGGGCAGCTGGTCCTCGGGGACGGGGACAATGCCGCAGGTGTCGCAGTAAATCATGGGGATGGGGGCGCCCCAGAAGCGCTGACGCGAGATGTTCCAGTCGCGCAGGCGGTAGTTCACGGTCTTGCGGCCGCGGCCCGTCTCGGCGAGGTAATCGGTAATGGCCAGCTTGGCGTCCTCGTTGGGCATGCCGTCGAAGCGCTCGGAGTTCACGAGGAGTCCGGGCTCGGTGTACGCCTCGGTCATGGCGGCCGGGTCGAGGGTTTCGCCCTCGGGCTGGATGACCACGGTCATGGGCAGGTCGTACTTGCGGGCAAACTCAAAGTCGCGCTGGTCGTGGGCGGGCACGGCCATAACCGCGCCGGTGCCGTAGTCCATGAGCACGAAGTTGGCCACGTAGATGGGCACGCGTTTGCCGGTGACCGGATTCACGCAGTACGCGCCGGTGAACACGCCTTCCTTTTCAAGGTCGTCGGAGCCGCGGTGGATTTTGTCCATGCCGCGGACCTTTTCCACAAAGGCGCGGACGGCGTCCGCTTCGGGCTTGCCCTCGATGAGCTGTTCCACCATGGGATGCTCGGCGGCAAGGCTCATGAACGTGGAGCCGTACAGGGTGTCGGGGCGGGTGGTGAACACGGCGATGCGGTCCTCCAGACCCTCCACCTCAAACTCCAGCTCGGAGCCGTAGCTCTTGCCGATCCAGTTGCGCTGCATGGTCTTGACGCGCTCGGGCCAGCCGGGGAGCTTTTCCAGGTATTCCAGCAGCTCGTCGGCGTAGTCCGTAATCTTGAGGAACCACTGGGACAGCTCGCGGTTTTCCACCACGGAGTCGCAGCGCCAGCACAGGCCTTCTTCCACCTGCTCGTTGGCGAGCACGGTGTTGCAGGTGGGGCACCAGTTGACGGGCGCCTTTTTGCGGTAGACGAGGCCCTTTTCAAACAGCTTGATGAAGAACTGCTGTTCCCACTTGTAGTACTTGGGATGACAGGTGGCCACCTCGCGGTCCCAGTCGTAGGAATAGCCCAGCCGTTTCAGCTGGGTGCGCATGGTGGCGATGTTCTCATAGGTCCACTTGGCGGGGTGGGTGCCGTGCTTCATGGCCGCATTTTCAGCGGGCAGGCCAAAGGCGTCCCAGCCCATGGGGTGCAGCACGTTAAAGCCCTGCATGCGCTTGAAGCGGGCAACCACGTCGCCGATGGAGTAGTTGCGCACGTGCCCCATATGGATGCGGCCGGACGGGTAGGGGAACATCTCAAGGCAGTAGTACTTCGGCTTGTCGTGGTCGATGTCGGTCTTGAAGATGTTCTCGTCGGCCCAGAGCTTTTGCCATTTGGACTCGATGGATTCCGGAGCGTAGTCAGCCATTGAATTTCCTTTACAATCTTTCGCGGATGCGGGTGAACAGGCCGGCCATGCGCTCGGGCAACGTGGCGTTGCGCCGGGCTTCGGCCTCTTGCCGTTCCCGCAGGTCGATGTCGTAGCTGCTGTCAAAGACAACATGGGGGAACGCCTTTTGCCATGCGCGTACGCTCTCGTAAGCGGTTTCGCGCATGGTGTCGCCTATCTTGATGTAGACGACGCTGTCCGCCGTGTAGTGCGGCCAGAAGGCCTTGCCCCAAAGGACAAGGGCATCCGTGACCGAGTGGCCGAGGGCGGTGGAAAAGGACCCGGGGTCCAGCCACCACTCGTTCCAGCCAAGGTCGCGGATGGAGTCCGCCATGCTTTTGCTCCATTCGGCCACGCGCCCAGCGTTTGACGGAACCTCCCAGCACAGCTCATAGCGCTGCGTGGCGCGGTCCGACCATGCACAGATGGTTGGGCGTGCCTCATGAAGCGATGCGCCCGCGCGTCTGAGGTAGACGCGCGGCGTATCGGCAGGGCGCTGTTTGGCGTCCCTAATGAACCCTAAGTTGACCATTTTCAACAGCTTTGGCAACGGCGTCGAGGATGCCGTTGACGAAGTTCTTGGAATTGTCGTCACCGAAGCGTTTGGCCAGCTCCACAGCCTCGTTGATGGCCACCTTGAGGGGCACATCGGCAAGGTAGAGCATTTCGTACATGGCCAGACGCAGGATCGTCAGTTCGATCCGGGCAATCCGCGATAGCTTCCAGTGCTGGGAATACTCGCCAATGCGCTTGTCGATGTCTTCTTTATTCTTCCAGACACCGGAGACGAGTTCCCATGCAAATTCCTTCCTGCCGGTCGCGTTGCGTTCGGCTGCTTCTTCAGAGGGCGCCGGGGCCAGGGTGAAGGCGCGTTCCAGCTGGTCCATGGCCGTCACTTCATTGAAGTTGAGGCTATAGAGGACTTCAAACGCGCGCCTACGGCCACCCCGTCGGCTGCCTTTTTTGGTATCGGACATGGATTAAATCTGCTCCAGAACGCGGACCATCTCGAGGGTGGCGGAAGCGGCTTCCACGCCCTTGTTGCCAGCTTTGCTGCCGGCACGTTCGATGGCCTGTTCGAGGGTATCGGTGGTCAGGAGGCCGAAGCCGATGGGCACGTTGGTCTCCAGAGAGACCTGAGCCACGCCCTTGGCGCACTCGGCGCACACGTAGTCAAAGTGGGGCGTTGCACCGCGGATGACAGCGCCAAGACAGATCACGCCGTCATACTTGCCGGACGCCGCCAGCTTGCGGGCCACGAGGGGCATCTCGTAGGCGCCGGGCACCTTGACGAGGGTCAGGTCGTCCTTGGATCCGCCGTTGCGGCCGATGTAGTCCACCGCGCCGCCGATGAGGCGGTCCACGATGAAGTCGTTGAAGCGGCTGGCGACGATGGCGAACTTGAGGCCCTGTGCCTGATACTGCCCTTCAATGGTCTTGATGTGGTACATGTGCATCTCCTTGCGAAATGGAAAATATGATGGAGGGTGGCCCCGCTGGGGGGCCACCGGCCGTTATTCCTCGTCGTCGAGATGGAGCATGTGCCCCATCTTCTGCTTTTTGGTCTCCAGATAGTGGTAGTTCCACTGGCAGGACTTCATTTCGATGGGCACACGGTCCACAACCTCAAGCCCGTAGCCCTCAAGGCCCACGATCTTTTTGGGGTTGTTGGTCATGAGCTTCATCTTGGTCACGCCGAGGCTTACCAGAATCTGCGCGCCGATGCCGTAGTCCCGAAGGTCGGGCTTAAAGCCCAGCTTCTGGTTGGCTTCGACGGTGTCATAGCCTTCGTCCTGCAGGGCGTAGGCTTTGATTTTATTGCACAGGCCAATGCCGCGGCCCTCCTGACGCATGTACAGCAGCACGCCCTTGCCCTCTTCGGCGATCATATTCATCGCCGTTTGGAGCTGGCCGCCGCAATCGCAGCGCATGGAGCCGAGGGTATCGCCGGTGAGGCACTCGGAGTGCACGCGCACAAGCACGGGCTCGCCGGGTTCGATGTCGCCCTTCACCAGTGCCAGATGCTCCTTCTTGTCCACTTCGGAGTAGAAGGCCACGGCGCGGAATTCCCCGCCGAAGCAGGTGGGCATTTTGGCCTCGGCCACGCGGTCCACGGCAAGGTTGCCGAACTTCATGCGGTATTCGATGAGGTCGCGGATGGTGGCGATTTTGAGGTCGTGCTTTTTCGCGAATTCCTTGAGGTCGGGCATGCGGGCCATGTTGCCGTCCTCGCGCATGATTTCGCAAATCACGCCTGCGGGCTTGAGGCCGGCAAGGCGGGCGAGGTCCACACTGCCTTCGGTCTGTCCGGCGCGGACCAGCACCCCACCGGGGTTGGCGCGCAGGGGGAAGACGTGGCCGGGGGTGACGATGTCGCCGGGGGTGACGTCGTCGCGGATGGCCGTCAGGATGGTGGTGGAGCGGTCATATGCGGAGATGCCGGTGGTCACGCCTTGGCGGGCTTCGATGGACACCGTGAAGGGCGTCTCAAAGCCGGACTCGTTTTTCTGGGTCATCATGGGCAGATCCAGACGGTCCACCATCTCTTCGGCCATGGACAGGCAGATGAGACCGCGGCCATGGGTGGCCATAAAGTTGATGACTTCGGGCGTGGCAAATTCGGCGGCGATGGTCAGGTCGCCTTCATTCTCGCGGTCCTCGTCGTCGACGAGGATGATCATTTTGCCTTTTCGGATTTCTTCAATGGCTTCTTCAGCCGTGCAAATGGGCATGGTTGCTCCCTCTTTGGAATATATCGCGGGACGCCGTGGCGTCTCGGCAGACGGGCACACATGGACGCCATGCGGCACCGTAGTGGGTGTCGCTAAAAGCCGTTCATGCGGAGGAATTCCTCTGTGATGCCCCCGTCAGCGGAATCCGGGGGCGTGTCATCGCCGGTCCAGGGGGCGACCATACGACGCACGTACTTGCCTATCAAGTCCGTTTCCATGTTGACACTATAGCCGGATTTCCATTTGGCAATGGTTGTGGCGCGCTGGGTTTCAGGAATGATGTTCACTTCCAGCCAGTCCGCGCCGCAGGCATTCACCGTCAGGCTGATGCCGTCGAGGGTCACGGAGCCCTTTTCGATAACGTAGACGCCATGTTCCGAAGGGAAGGAGAGGCGGTAGATGCGCGACTGGCCTGCGGGGGTGACGGCCGACACGCTGGCAAGGCAATCCACATGCCCGCTGACGAGATGGCCGCCCAGCCGGTCGCCGAGGGCGAGGGCGCGTTCGAGATTGGCGATGCTGCCTGTGGTCAGGTCGCCGAGATTGGTGCGGGAGAGGGTTTCGGCGGAAGCGTAAGCCGTAAACCAGTTCTGCCCAAAGGTCTCCACGGTGAGGCATGCGCCGTTGACGGCAATGCTCTCGCCAAGGACCAAGTTGGGCAGCGAGTCGGCGGGAATCTCAACGCGAAGGCGCGATTCGCCGCCCCGCGCTTCGATGGAGCGGATGGTTCCAGTGGTCTGGACAAGTCCGGTAAACATGTCAGTCCGCCTCCCGACGGTAAATAATGAGCGTGTCCGCGCCGCAAGGGCGGGATTCGGCCGTGCGCAGGGTGATGGCTTCATCCATGGTCTGCGGGCTGCGGCCGGTGAACAGGTGCCGCGCCTCTGCGTCGCCCAGAATTTTGGGCGCGAGGAAGAGGCGGAACTCGTCAATACGGTCAGACGCGAGGAAACTCAAGGCCAAACCTCCACCGCCTTCGCACAGCACCCGCAAACATCGGGCTTCGCTGCGCAGGCGGACGAGCCCTGCGTCCACGCTGATGCCGCTGTCGTCCGTGGGCAATCCCCAGACGCGAGCGCCCCTTGCGCGCAGGTCGTCTGCGGCGCTGGACGCTGCGGCGGCCTCGGTGGTCCAAAAAATCGTCTCGGATGCGCGCCGTGTGGTGAGGGTAAATTTTTCGGGGTCGGCGGGCAGGGTGCCCGTCACAACCACGGCTAGCGGCTGGCGCAAGTCCTTTGGGGCATCGTCAAGGCGCACGTCGAGGCTCGGGTTGTCCTTGCGGAAGGTGCCGCCGCCCACGATGACGGCGTCCACGCGTGAGCGCAGTTCATGCACGGCGCGGCGCGACTCGGGACCGCTCACCCACTGGGAGTGCCCGGTGCGGGTGGCGATTTTGCCGTCGATGGTGGCGGCCATCTTGAGGATGACGTAGGGGCGGTCCGTGGTCTGCCATGCGCGGAAGTCCGCGATAAGGTCCTCGCAGGCGCGGGTTTCGATGCCGGTGTGCACGTCAAGGCCGTGCTCGCGCAGCAGGGTCGCGCCGCCCTTGGCGATGGGGTTGGGGTCCAGCGCGCCAACAAACAGTGTGCGGATGCCCGCCTCAAGGATGGCGTCGGAGCAGGGCGGGGTCTTGCCGTGGTGGGTGCACGGTTCCAGCGTGACGAACATGGCGCACTGGGCCGGGTCCACGCCTTTGGCGCGGGCGTCGGCAAGGCACTCGCGCTCGGCATGCAGGCCGCCGAATTTCTGGTGCCAGCCCTCGGCTACGATGCGGCCATCGTGAACCAGCACGGCGCCAACGGTGGGGTTGGGGGCGGTGTGCCGCCGCCCGCGCTTGGCGCAGGCGATGGCGTGGCGCATAAAGCGCGCCGCGTCCTTAGCGGTGATAGTCGAGACGCTCAAGGCGCACCCCCGCTTCGGCAAACATATTCTCGGACAGTTCGTCCGGGTAGCCTTCGGCAAAATAGATGGTCTTTACGCCGCAGTTGATGAGCATCTTGGCGCAAATGAGGCAGGGCTGGGTGGTGCAGTAAATGTCCGCACCGGCGATGCTGACGCCGTGGATGGCGGCCTGAACGATAACGTTTTGCTCCGCATGCAGGCCGCGGCAGATTTCGTGGCGCTGGCCGGAGGGAACGCCGAGTTCCTCACGCAGGCAGCCCACGTCGAGACAATGGGAGATGTTTGCGGGCGCACCGGTGTATCCGGTGGCAAGGATGCGCTTGTCCCGCACGGCAATGGCGCCGACTTTGCGGCGGGTGCAGGTGGAGCGTTCGGCAACCATGTAGGTTATTCCCATGAAATATTCGGGCCAGGGGATTCGGTTTTCCATGCGCGCATCCGGGTGGCGGCGGTGTGCCGCCGAGTCGAGTTTTCAAATTGGGCGTCAGTCGCCCACGCGTGCCGCGGGGCGGCAGTGGTGTCGGGTCAAAATTGAGAGGGCGGGAGACAGGCTCCCGCCCGGAATGCCGTCGGTGTTACCACGCGTAAAGCGGGAACTGGCGCGAGAAGGTCTCCACGTCCTTGCGGATTTCATCAAGGCGCGTGTCGTTCTCAATGTTCTGCAGCACGTCCACAATCCAGCCGCCAACCTTGGCGATGTCGGCTTCCTTCATGCCGCGGGTAGTCAGGGCGGGGGTGCCCAGACGGATGCCGGAGGTCACGAAGGGAGAGCGGGTCTCGAACGGGACGGTGTTCTTGTTGCAGGTGATGCCTGCCTTGTCCAGCGCGATTTCCGCGTCCTTGCCGGTGATGTCCTTGCTGGTGAGGTCCACGAGGATGAGGTGGTTGTCCGTGCCGCCGGAGACAAGGTCGTACCCGGCGTCCATCAGCGTGGTGCCGAGGGCGGCGCAGTTTTTCAGCGTCTGGGCCTGATAGTCCTTGAAGCCGGGCTTTAAGGCTTCGGCAAAGGCCACGGCCTTGGCCGCGATGACGTGCATCAGCGGGCCGCCCTGGATGCCGGGGAAAATCTGGGAGTTGAGCTTCTTGCCGTATTCCTCGGTGGAGAGGATCATGCCGCCACGGGGTCCGCGCAGGGTTTTGTGCGTGGTTGTGGTGGTGATGTGCGCATGGCCGATGGGCGAGGGGTGCAGGCCAGCGGCAATGGGACCGGCGATGTGGGCCATGTCCACCATGAGCATGGCACCGACGGCGTCGGCAATGGCGCGGAAGCGGGCAAAGTCGATGACGCGGGGGTAGGCGCTGGCACCGGCGATGATGAGCTTGGGGGAGTTTTCGCGGGCGATGCGCTCCACCTCGTCATAATTGATGGTGCCGGTTTCCTTGTCCACGCCGTAGGAGACAACCTTGTACAGCTTGCCGGAGAAGCTGACCGGGGAGCCGTGGGTCAGGTGACCGCCGTGGGAGAGGTCCATGCCCATGATGGTGTCGCCGGGTTCGAGAAAACCGAAATAGGCCGCCATGTTGGCCTGAGAGCCGGAGTGCGGCTGAACGTTGGCATACTCCGCACCAAAGATTTCCTTGGCGCGGTCGCGGGCGAGGTCTTCGACCATGTCGACGAATTCGCAGCCGCCGTAGTAGCGCTTGCCGGGGTAGCCCTCAGCGTACTTGTGCGTGAGGACGCTGCCCATGGCCTGTCGGACTGCCGGGGAGGTGAAGTTCTCGGAGGCGATGAGTTCCAGCTTGCTGGTCTGACGATCGATTTCCAGGTTAAGCGCCTTGGCGATTTCCCGGTCCTGAAGCAGCAGTTCTTCCATTGGGACGACCCTTCCGGTTTATGGTGGTGTGGCGGGCCGGGGGCAGGTGCCGCCCGGCCAGCGCCATATTAATCGGTGAACTTCTTGAAGATGATGCTGGCGTTGGTGCCGCCGAAGCCGAAGGAGTTGGACATGGCGTATTCGCACTGCCGCTCCACGGAGCCGTTGGCGGTGTAGTCCAGATCGCACTCTTCACCGGGGTTCTCAAGGTTGGTGGTGCCGGGCACCACGCCGTGATGCAGGGCCAGCACGGAGAACACGCCCTCAACGCCGCCAGCGGCACCCAGCAGGTGGCCGATCATGGACTTGTTGGCGGAGATGGCGATGTTTTTGGCGTGCTCGCCAAAGGTCTGCTTGATGGCGCGGGTTTCGCACAGGTCGTTCAGGTGCGTGGAGGTGCCGTGGGCGTTGATGTGGTCCACGTCCTCGGGGGCGAGCCCTGCGTCGTCCAGCGCGGCCCGCATGGCGATGGCCATGCCGGAGCCGTCCTCTTCCGGGGCGGTCATGTGGAAGGCATCGCCGGAGGCGCCAAAGCCGACGATCTCGGCGTAGATCTTGGCGCCACGCGCCTTGGCGTGGTCGTAGTCCTCCAGCAGCAGCATGCCGCAGCCCTCACCCATGACAAAGCCGTCGCGGTCCGCGTCGAAGGGACGGGAGGCCTTTTCCGGCTCGTCGTTGCGGGTGCTCAGCGCCTTGAGGGAGCAGAAGCCGCCAAAGCCCAAACGGGTGATGGTGGATTCCACACCGCCGCAGATCATGGCGTCCGCGCGGCCCAGCAGAATTTCGCTGAAGGCGTAGCCGATGCCGTGCGTGCCGGAGGCACATGCGGACGTGGACGCAAGGTTGGGGCCCTTTGCGCCGACCTCAATGGACACCATGCCCGGAGCCATGTTGGCGATGACAATGGGGATGAAGAAGGGGGAAACCTTGCGGGGGCCGCCCTTCAGCAACTTTTCATGAGTGGTCTCGATGGTGTGCAGACCGCCAAGGCCACAACCGAGATTGACGCCAACCCTGTGGGCTTCGTCCTCGGGAATGCTCCAATCGGCGTCCTGCAGCAGCTGCTGGGAAGCAGCCACGGCAAACTGCGTGAACCGCTCCATCCGGCGTGCCTGCTTGGCGGGCATGAACTCTTTGGGATCGAATCCCTTCACTTCGCCAGCGATGCGCGTGGCGTAGTCCGTGGCGTCAAACTGGGTGACGGGGCAGATGCCCGACACGCCGGCCACGAGGTTCTCCCAGCTGGAGTGGACGTCGTTGCCGATGGGAGTAATGGCCGACAGGCCAGTTACGACAACTCTTTTTCTTTTCATTGCTCCTCGCCTCATATCGGTCGGGGATGCGCCGATGGCGCGCTTGTGGGAAAAGCCAAAGCGCCTTGAGGCCCACAAGGAGCCGCAAGACGCTTCGGTGTCGATATCGGAAGCAGCAGGGCAGGGCCTACTGATGCTTGGAGATGTAGTCGATGGCGTCCTGCACCTTGACGAGCTTCTGGGCTTCGTCGTCGTCGATCTCGGTGCCGAATTCCTCTTCCATGGCCATGATCAGCTCGGTGAGGTCGAGGGAGTCGGCGCCCAGGTCTTCCACGAAGGAAGCTTCGTTCTTTACTTCGTCGGCGGAAACGCCCAGCTGGTCAACGATGATTTCTTTGATCTTTGCTTCAACGGACATATTGCCCTCCAATGAGTTTGTTTGCCCGATGGGCAGTGAGTTCGTGTTTGGGGTAGCTGTGTATCAGCCAACTACATGTGCATTCCGCCGTTCACGGACAGAACCTGACCCGTGATGTAGGACGCATCGTCCGACACCAGGAAGGCGACAGCGCCAGCGATGTCCTCGGCGGAGCCGGGACGCTGCATGGGAATCTGCGTCTTGAAGGATTCGAGGACCTGTTCGGGAAGGTCGGCAGTCATGTCCGTGGTGACAAAACCGGGGGCGACGGCGTTGACCGTCACACCGCGGGAGGCCAGCTCCTGCGCGGCGGTTTTGGTCAGGCCAATGAGGCCCGCCTTGGACGCCACATAGTTGGCCTGCCCGGCATTGCCGGCAAGGCCCACCACGGAAGCCATGTTGACGATACGGCCAGAGCGCTGGCGGACCATGATTTTGGCCGCTTCGCGCAGGCAGGTGAAGGCACCGGTGAGATTGACGTCCAGCACGCGGTCCCAGTCCGCATCTTTCATGCGGATGAGCAGACCGTCGCGGGTAAGACCGGCGTTGTTCACCAGCGCCGCAAGGTCCACCTGGCCTTTGATGTTCTCCTTGAAGAACGTGGCCACGGCGTCGCGGTCGGAGCTGTCGAGCTGGAACGCCCGGGCGGAGGAGCCGCCCGCCTTGATCTCGCTGACGACGGCTTCGGCTTCTTCAGGGCGGCTGACGTAGGTCAGGTACACCTGATAGCCTTCGCGGGCCAGACGCAAGGCGCAGGCCTTGCCAATTCCGCGCGAGCCGCCGGTGACGAGCGCTGTTTTTATGAGATCGCTCATGCTTTCAATCTTCCTCTTGTTCCGGGTTGGGAACCGAACCTGAGTATGTAGCTCAATTCCGTCTGGACTTCAACCTTGAGGCTCTCGAAGAAAGCCCCGCGATTCAAGGGGTTTGGCTTCCGAATTGCGTACGCACTCTTTTGTAGGAAAAAAAGTGCGGCCTAGAACCGCAACAGGAATGCCGCCCAAGTAAAACCGCCGCCAAAGGTGGTGACGAGCACGGTCTGCCCTGGGGTGATGTCGCCGTTGTCCACGGCCTCGGCGAGGGCGATGCCCACGCTGGCTGCGGACGTATTGCCGTAGTTTTGGACGTTGAAGTAGACGCGCTCGCGCTCGATGCCCAGCTTTTTGCCCACGGCTTCGATGATGCGGCTGTTGGCCTGATGGGGCACAAGCAGGTCCACGTCGTCGGTGGTGAGGTCATTCTGGGCCAGCAGGCGCTGGCAGACGTCCGTCATGCTGCGCACGGCAACCTTGAACACTTCGCGGCCCTGCATGCGGATGAAATGGCTGTCATCCACCGTGTGGCCGAGGGTGTACGGGTTGCTGGAGCCGCCGCCGGAAATGGTGAGCAGGTCACCATACTGGCCGTCGGACTCAAGCAGTGCGTCCACAAGTTCGACGCCGTCGTCGCCCTTGTCGGCGGTGATGACCGCCGCGCCCGCACCGTCGCCGAACAGCACACAGGTGGTGCGGTCCTGCCAGTTGACGCGCGAGGTCATGACCTCGGCGGCGCAGGCAAGCACCTTGGCCTCGGGGTCGAGGGCCAGCATGGCGCGGGAGGTTTGCAGGGCGTACAGAAAGCCGGAGCAGGCCGCATTGACGTCAAAGGCCATGCAGCCCGCCGCGCCAATCTTGTGCTCCAGCTGGGTGGCCGCGCTGGGGCAGTAGGCGTCGGGGGTGCAGGAGGCGCAGATGACGTGGGTGAGGTCTTCGGCGGCAACGCCGGCCTTGGCCAGCGCGGTGCGCGAAGCCTCGGCGGCAAGGTCGGATGCGCACTCGCCTTCGGCAACGACGTGGCGCTGCCGGATGCCGGTGCGCGAAGTGATCCATTCGTCGGATGTATCGACGATGTGTTCCATGTCCGCGTTGGTTAGAACCTTTTCGGGGACGTGGAAGCCGAGTCCGTGGATATATGCTTTGGTGGTCATTGCTCTATCAATCGTTGAGTGTGCCGCGTGATCGCCGCAATACCGGGCCATGGCCGGGTGCTGCGAGGAAGGGGGATGCTAGGCGCAGGCGCCGAAGTCGCTATTGGACTGCAATTCTTCCTTGATATGGTCGTTGGCGCCGCTGGAGACGAATTGGCCGGCCATCTTTACCGCATTGGTGATGGCCTTTTCGTTGGAGGCGCCATGGCAGACGATGACGATGCCGTTCAGCCCAAGGATGGGGGCACCGCCATATTCGGCGTAGTCCACGAACTTGGCGAAGCGGCGCAGGCGGCCCTTGGCCAAAAAGGCGCCAAGGCGGCCCAGCCAGCTGCCGAGCAGTTCGCGTTTGAGGACTTTGCCAAGGCTTATGGCAAGCCCTTCCGAAAGCTTCAGCGCAACATTGCCGACGAAGCCGTCGCAAACCACGACGTCCACGTCGCCGGTGAAGACGTCGCGTCCTTCCACATTGCCCTGAAAGGCCATGGAAGTGGCCTTGAGCATGTCGTAGGTCTCTTTGACCTGCGTGTTGCCTTTGCCTTCCTCCTCGCCAATGGACATCAGGCCCACCCGCGGCTTGCCGTAGCCCAGCACGTCGCGGGCGAAGACTTCGCCCATGATGCCAAACTGGAACAGGTGCAGCGGTTTGGAGTCCACATTTGCCCCAACGTCCAGCAGGACCATGGGCTTTTTGACGGTGGGAAGAACGCTGGCGAAGGCCGGACGCTTCACGCCCCGCACACGCCCAATGACGAACATGCCGCAGGCGGAGGTGGCGCCGGAGTGTCCGGCACTGACTACGCCATCGGCTTCGCCATCCTTGACGAGGCGGCAGGCCACCTGAATGGAGGTGTCCTTCTTGCGTCGGAGGATTTCGGAGGGCTTTTCATGCATCTCAGCGACGTCCCCGGCGTGGACGACGGTAACGTCCAGTCCGGAGGTATCGAGTCGGTACAGCTCATTGCTGATCGTCGACTCGTCGCCAACGAGGATGACGGCAAGGTCATGTTCCCTCGCGGCCCGGACAGCGCCGGGGACGACGATGCTGGGTCCGTTGTCGCCGCCCATGGCGTCAACGGCGATGCGCGGCTTGATGTTAGGCTTCATCCTTAAAAAGCATCTGCTTGCCTTTGTAGGCGCCGCACTTGTTGCAGGCACGGTGGGGCAGGGCCGGCTCACCGCACTCGCAGTAAATCACGTTAGGAACGGAAACCTTGTCGTGAGAGCGACGCATGCCGCGCTTGGACTTGGACGTTTTCTTTTTGGGGACTGCCATTTTCGTCTACCTCGTTTTGTGTGATGTATGTTCGCCGCCCTGAAGGGGGCGGTGACATCCGTGTATTATTGCTTGTTCCGGTCCGGGACCTTCAGGCCGCGCAGGGCAGCCATGCGGGGGTCGCCGCTTTCGCTTTCGCAGGAGCACTCGCCGGTGTTGAGGTTTATGCCGCACTGGGGGCACAGACCTTTGCACTCGGGCGAGCACAGGGGCTTGACCGGAAGGGCAAGCACGAATTGTTCCCAGAGGATGGCCCCCGCGTCAAGGACAACGATGCCGCCCTCCTCGCGCATGCGGGGTTCGTCCGTTTCGTCCGTGTCGCCGATTTCTTCATAGATGTCGAAATCCTGCTCCACGTCGACAACGGCTCGCTCCATGCAGCGGTCGCACGGGATGGATACCCGGCCGGTAACGCTGCCCTGAATGACACAGGACTTGGGGCCTTGCGGGAGAACCCGCAGCCGACCTTCCAAAGGCTCCACCACGGCAACCTTCATGCCGCAGGCTTCCCATTGCCCGGACCACAGTGTAGGGTCCGTGAAAGTAAATTCCCGGCCCTCGGCCGGGATGTCGACTGTATTGATCATAAACTTGCTCATGTATTCCTCACAAGGGGCATTCTCTATATGTGAATATTTCACGTTGTCAAGGCTAAAGCGCTTGCATTTTGCCACGGGAAGGGATAAAGGGGCAAATTCCGTGTGAGTGAATCGTACTCGCTCCTGCGGTAGAAATCGAGTAAGATCACTTGGGCGGTGCGAATTATCTGCGCTAACCGCCGTGAAATAGTGGATTTTGAGGAGGTCTCCCATGAGTCAGTTTTGTGAAGTCTGCGGCAAGAAGCCCCAGGTTGGAAACAATGTGAGCCACGCGCACAACAAGACCAAGCGTCGCTTCAATCCCAACCTGCAGAAAATCCGTGTCCAGCTCGACAGCGGCGAAGTCAAGCGCGCCAACGTGTGCACCCGTTGCATCCGTTCCGGCAAAGTGACCAAGCCCGTGAAGTAGCGCGGATTGCCTGGTGCGTGCCGCGCACAGGAATTTTGCGGAAAAGCCCCGGCAGTGTGCCGGGGCTTTTTGTTTTGGTGCGGCCCGAAAAGGCCCCGCACGCGCGGCTCGCCGGAGCGTTCAATCAGGCCACCGCGCGCCCATGCCAGCCCCGCACCACGCGGGCCGCAGCGCCAACGAACCCGCCCCCGCAGGATGTGTCCTGCGGGGGCGGGTTTTGTGTGCTGCGTCTCGTTACAAGAAGTCCATATAATACAAAAGTTTTCCGCATTTGCGGCACTTGAACTTGTATACAGCAGGGTCCATGGCCGGTTCGTAGACTGAAACATATCCTGCCCAGTCTTCGTGGCTCCTGGAGTAGGTTGTG
>NZ_JBUDSW010000002.1:0-35109 GCF_054921475.1 Desulfobaculum sp.
ACCGCCCCGTCCCGCCACTGCATGCAGGGCGAAACGGGGCGTTCTGTGTACTGGGCTATCGCGTAGGCTACGTGCTAGGCGCGGCCTCACGCGGCGGTTCAAGAGCGTAATGAAACTGCTCGGCAACGCCGGACAACAGCTGGAAGGACGCAATATCCACGCGGAAGACAACGCAGTCCGGCTGGCTGAGAAAGTGCTCCAGCCCCGGATTGACGCGTTCCAATTCCGCGGCGGCCTTGGCGCGCTCCTGCGGGTGGTCCACGGCGCTGGCCGTCCCGCGGACCGTGAGCGCCTGAATGCGCGAGCGGTCGTCAGAGGACTTGAGGCGGGTATCCACAAGCAGGCTCACGGCAGGGCTCTGCTGGATATTGCGCCACTTGGCACTGTCCTTGGACGTAACAAGGTACATGGCGCGGGGCGGAATGGGCACAACATAGGTCATCAGCGAGGTGTGCGGGCCATCAGGCCCAGCTGTGGCGAGGACGCACAGGGAATGGCCGGTGAGCACGGCAACGCAGTGTTCAAGCATAGCGGGGAACCTCCGGTGGATGCAGGGCAGCGGAGCCGTCTGGACCATGGCACATGCCGCCACGCTACAGGGCATGCGGGGCCTTGGCCGCCAATCACGGCGCGGCGTGGGTAAGGGAAGGATAAAGCGCTTTGCGCGCCCCACAGCACCCCGCCACACGCGCCCGGCACGGCCACGGCGGTCCAGACACGAGGAGCCTACCACACTCCGGCGCAGGAGCGAAACGCCCCGAACAAAAAGCCTGCCCATACAAACAACGCGGCCCCTCCTGCGCGTACGCGGGAGGGGCCATGTCGTGTCGACAAGACGACCACAGGGAGGCCGTTACGAGACCTTGGGGTCAGCCTTGGGCGCCGCCTTTTTCTTGGGCTTGGGCGGCGTTCCCTGCATATTCACCATCGCCTTTTGGGCGGCAGGCTTTTTATGGTCGTTGGTCATTGACAGGCTGGACACGGGACAGCTCTGCACGCAGATGCCGCAGCCAATGCAGGCATACGGGTCCAGGTCCCACGTTCCGGCCTTGCGGTCCACGGTGATGCACTGGGACGGGCACTTCTTGGAGCACAGGGTGCAGAAGGTACACGTCTCCATATTATTCACCAGTTCGCCGCGGTATTTCTTAAACGGCTCGCGAACCTCAAAGGGATACAAGCGCGTGGCCTTTTTGGTGAAGAGGTTCCTCAGCACTGTCGGCGTCATATTCATCATAGCGGTGTCCTCCGTTATCGTTCCGTACACGAGATGCACGGGTCGATGGACAGAACCACGACGGGTACATCCGCCAGTTCAATGCCGCCCACCATGGCGAGCAGGGGCGGAATGTTCGCGAATGTGGGGGTGCGGATGCGCACGCGGTCAAGGTACTTCTTGCCGCTGGCCTTAATGTAATAGAGCAGCTCGCCGCGGGGCTGTTCCGTGCGGTGCACGATTTCGCCCTCGGGGTGGCCCTTGAATTTCGTGGCCAGATCGCCCTCGGGCAGACGCGAGATGGCCTGACGCACAAGGTCGATGGACTGCAGCGTTTCGTCAAAGCGAACCGCGCTGCGCGCCCAGGAGTCACATTCCGTGTAGACCACAGGCTCAAAGTCGATGCGGTCAAAGCACTCGTACTTGAGCTGGCGGCAGTCCTGCGCAATGCCGGAGCCGCGCAGGGTCGGGCCGCATGCGCCGGTTTCGATGGCCATTTCCGGCGTCAGGACGCCCTTGCCAACGGTGCGGGACTTCACGGTGTAGTCGTTCAAAATGGTGTTGGTCAGCTCGCGGATGGCCTTTTCGGCCTCGTCCAACTCGCTGAGAATCCAGCGGCACTGCTCAGGCGAAAGGTCCTGACGCACGCCGCCAACCACGTTCACGGACACGATAACGCGGTTGCCCGCGGTGGCTTCGTTGATGTCCATGATCTTTTCACGGATTTTCCAGAACTGCTGGAACAGCGCCTCAAAGCCGAAGGCATCCGCAAACAGGCCCAGCCACAGCAGGTGGCTGTGCATGCGGTGCAGCTCGGACCAAATAACGCGCAGATGCTGTGCGCGGTCCGGCACTTGCAGCCCAAGGAGCTTTTCGAGGCATTCGCAGTAGGTCATGGCATGGATGCAGGAGCAGATGCCGCACACACGTTCCACCACCTGAATCATCTGGTGGTAGTCGCGGATCTCGGTCAGCTTCTCCAGACCTCTATGCACAAAACCCAGTGCGGGTACAGCTTCCGTCACAATTTCGTCTTCGACCACCAGCTTCAGGTGGATCGGCTCCGGCAGGACCGGGTGCTGGGGACCGAAGGGGATTACCGTCTTGGCCATGTCGAATCCTTACTGTTTGGTGATCTTGACGTTATTGGTCAGGGGAACCTGCGTGGTGGATATTTCTTCATCCAGCAGCAGCGAGCGGTTGAAGTCCAGCACCAGCCCGTCGAAGTCGAGGGCGAACTGGTCGCGCATCTCGTTTTCGGAAAGCATGGCGCAGAAGTAGATGCCGCTGATGCTGGGCACGGGTTTGGCCTTTTCGGCCATCATGCGCAGGTTGACGAGCTCCAGGTCCTTGTCCATGTGGTAGAGGATGTCCACAGTGTCGTCGTCCACCTCGGTGCAGGACATGGCGACCAGCCGGTAGCCGTCGTTCTTGAGCATCAGTATCTCATTGGCGACGGTCTCTTTCGTGACCTCTTTCAGATTCTCAATCACAGCTTTCTCCTGAGACTATGCCTTCTGGGCTTCGACCTTTTCGGCGAACTTCTGCAACCCCAGCACAACGCCATCAATGATGGCTTCCGGTTTGGCCGGACAGCCGGGTACGTAGACATCAACGGGGATGACCTTATCAATGCCCCCCAGCACGTTGTAGCACTCGCGGAACACGCCGCCGGTGGTGCCACATGCGCCAATGGCGATAACCGCCTTGGGGTCGGGCATCTGGTCATAGATGTTCTTGAGAACCTTCTTGTTGCGGTGGTTGACCGTGCCCGTCACAAGCAAAATGTCAGCATGCTTGGGGTTGCCCACGTTGACGACGCCAAAGCGTTCCACGTCGTACAAGGGGGTCAGGCAGGCCAGCGTTTCAATATCACAACCGTTACAGCTCCCGCAGTCGAAGTGCATGATCCACGGGGACTTGATGCGCGACTTCTCGATGAATGACTTGATCATGACTTAACTCGCGGCGTGCAGCCAGATGAGGTTCACGAAGGACATGGCCAGGCCAACGCTCCAGACGTACTTGAGCATCCAGCGCCAGGTCATGCGGGCCATAGTGTTGTCGATGACGATTTCCGCAAAGTACACCGCCACCAAAAGCAGACCCATGCCGTACCAGCTGGTGGTCCAGAACAGGGCGCAGATGCCAAGGACGAAGATGGTTTCGTACCAATGGGCCAGCTCGATCAGGCCAAGGAACGGGCCGGAGTACTCAGTGAGCACGCCCTTCACCAGTTCCTGATGGCCGTGGTGCGAGGTGGAGAAGTCAAAGGGCGACTTTCTCAGCTTGATGGTCAGCGCGTAGCCCAGCACGATGAACATGAGCGGCAGCTTGAGCAGCAGAGGCTGCTGCGTCGCCATGATGTCGCTGATGTTAAAGCTGCCCGTCACCATAAAGATGCTGACGAACACAAGGATGAGCAGCGGCTCGTAGGTGAGCACCTGAATCAGTTCACGCTGGGCGCCAATCTGCGAGTAGGGCGAGGGCACACTCATAGCGCCCATGACCAGGAACACCGCGCCAATGGCCTGCACGAAGAAAATCAGCAGCAGGTCGGACTGGACGAAGAAGAGCACCACGGACAGGGCGGCGGCCACAAGGTACACCCACGCGCAGAACACCTGCCACACGTTGGCGACCATCTTCTCCTTCCCAAACAGTTTGGCCACATCGTAGAAGGCCTGCATGATGGGCGGTCCCTGCCGGGACTGAAACCATGCCGTGACCTTGCGGTCCAGACCGGCGATGAGGCCGCCGATAAGCGGCGCAACAACAAGACCAATCAGTGCGAGTATGATTTTCGTGATCATTACAGCGCCCCTCCCATCATCAGCACGATCAGGGCGATGGCGGCAATGTTGACCGGTGTGGTCAGCACATTCTCGCCGAAGACCGCATTCATGTAATAGTTCCCAGCCTCAAGCTTCACCGGCGCATTCATGGGGCCGTTGAAGGTGGCGTCCTTGATGTCGCCAATCTGCAGGCCGCCCATGTAGGCCGCCGTCGGCTCGATGGTGCGGGCCTTCTTGGCCGCGCGCAGGGCGTACAGGAAGCCCGCGCCAAGGATGAAGAACAGGGGGTACACCGCAAACGCGCCCATAGGCCCGGTGAGGATGCCTCCGGCGCTCTCAAGGGGCGGCGCGGAGAACAGGGGCTGCACAAGGCTGGAGTAGATAACCGGAGCAGCGAGGGACAGCACCACGGCCGCGCCCGCCAGCAGGGTCAGCGGCATGCGGATGAAGGTTTCCTGACGCTCCGTCGCGGGCTTGTCGGCGCCGGCGGTGGACAGCATCATGCCGGCCCAGCGCGCCCAGTAGATAACGGTGAGGGCAGAGCCAAGGGCCATCATCACCACCACGAACAGGTTGCCCGCCGCAGACTCAATGGCCAGCCACTTCGCCAGCAGCACGCCAAAGGGCGGCAGAATCATGGTCAGGATGCCGATGACGGCAAGGATGGTGGTGCGGGGCATGCGGTTGTACAGGCCGCGCATGTCTTCGATATCGCGGGAGCCGATTTCCTGCTCGATAGTGCCAACGCACAGGAACATCAGCGACTTGGACACCGCATGGAAGATGATGAGCAAGATGGCCGCCGTCAGCGCCGCGGGGGTGTTGATGCCCGCACAGGCGATGATGAGGCCAAGGTTGGACACCGTGGAGTAGGCGAGAATCTTCTTGCCGTTGGACTGGCTGATGGCCAGCGCGGCGCAGGCCACAAAGGTGAAGGCGCCACACAGGGCCACACCGTCGGAGACGAAGCTGCCCGCAAACGCCGGAGCGATGCGCAGAACCACGTACACACCGGCCTTGACCATGGTGCTGGAGTGCAACAGGGCGGAAACCGGAGTGGGGGCAACCATGGCGCCGAGCAGCCAGCTCTGGAAGGGCACCTGCGCGGCCTTGGTGAACCCGGCCAGACAGATGAAGGCCAGCGGAATCATCAGCGCGCTCACCGCAGGTCCGGCAGCGATAATCTGCTGCAGGTCCAGCGTTCCGGTGACGTTGTAGGCCCAGATCATACCGATGACGAAGGCGACGCCGCCAAGGCTGTTCATCCACAGGGCGCGCACGCTGTTGCGGATGGCAATCTCGCTGCCGTCATGCCCGATGAGCATGAAGGAACAGAAGGTGGTGACCTCGAAGAAGAAGTACAGCCACATGATGTTGTTGGCGAGGACCAAGCCGTTCATGGCGCCAAGGAAAAGAATCATGAACATGAAGAAGCGGGGCTGTCTGGACGTCTCCAGATGCAGATGCTCCTCGTGCTTGTTCATGTAGGGGATGGCGTAGATGCAGATGAGCGAGCCGATGATGGAGATAACCAGCACCATCACCAGCGAAAGCTGGTCGGCATAAAACGCCGGAACCTGCGCATGGTCCACCACAAACAGCTCAAAAATGGCCAGCAGCACAATCTGCGTGACGGTAAACACCTTGATGAGCAGGCTGTTGTGTTTGAATGCGTAGTACAAAATAAGGAACAACAGGGCGAAATCCGCCACCGCGACCAGCGTTCCCCAGCCCGCTGGCGGGCTATAGGTGAACGTCCCCGCCGTAAGCAGGGCGATGGAGGCGACGGCCAGAATGCCGCCCATACCCGTAACGACCAGTGACCGGACAAAACTTGCACGCAGGAACATGCACGCAATGCCCGCCACGAATGGAAGAAGAACAAGAAGCACTAACAGATTGGACATGACGACCTCTTTTAAAATGTTCCGCCAATCGTATCCCACAGCCAACCCGGCCTCCCACTGACCGGGACAAGTCCTTGAAATCTCAACTTTTAAAGATTTCTGGCTCCCTTGTTTATGACATGAACAGTTACAGGTCAACAAAAGATTAGAAATACAGCGGTGCGTCAACGTTGTTTGTATGCTTTTACACGCATTCAAGATGTTGCAATTGTCAAGAGGAGGAATCTTGCTCAATTTCATGCACAGTTTTCCACGCGAAAAGAACGCCGCAGCGGCAACAGGAAATCGGCGTACCTTTCTCTTGGTCGCGCAACCAGCCAAACATGAGAAAATGCAGGACACACAAGGCGAAACACCGCATTCCAAGCAGTTGACTGAATATTCAACCAACACCAGCCGCGAAAGCCAATTTTCAGAGAGGCGGCGCCAGTAGTGTCATCTAGCTGACACTTTCTTTTTGAAAAAGCGTGCTGGGTTTGTTGTGGCCGATATACAGAGACAAAGGGATGCAAGAACTCTTTTCGCATTGTGACGGCGTTCACAATCTCCGTCGATACGGAAAGGGCAACGCTTTTTACGAGCACAGTGCATTCAGAGTAACGTCATCGGAAACAGAACGCGGATTTCTGCGTGCAGGGCCATTTTTTTTAAAAATTCCCGTCATCAGACGCAAAATACGGCGCTGGAACCGTTGCGCACAAGTATAACTGCTCACGCAAATACAGTGCTGCGCAGCGGCAAAGCATCGCAGGCAACACCACACAACAGACATTGCGCAGAGATGTATATTTTACAGCACAGAACCATGCCAAGAAATGCAGTGACGGAAGGGCGCAGCGCGCCAACACAGCCACACGGCACGGCGTCCAAAATGTCGCAAAGAGGGGGAAGGGGGCCGGGAAACAGACCCCCTGAACAGCAACACTCCCCCCCTGAGCAAGGGGACACCACTGACCGGGACCAGAGGAAACAGCGCATGGCGGGGGGGGAGCGCCGAGTCCCGCGCCGGGGACCTCTGTCCACAGTCCGGCGTCATAACGGCGCGAGGGTGAGGGATGAAGGACACAAGACTGGCGCAGCACCGCCTCCAGCGGCCCGCACAGACAACAGCCAAAGCACAAAGAAGAGGGAAGAGTGGAAGGTACGCACACCGCGGAGCGCGGTCAGGGCGGACAGAATCGGCAAACAGGGAAAGGGACAGCGTCGCATATCACGCGACTGAGGACATCTGGCGCACCACACGGGGCCAGAAAAGGAACATCGAGACAAAGCGGCAGAAAAAGGAGGGGCGGAACACGCCCAAAGGCAGGGGAGCGGCACAGCGCTCCATACCGCCAGAACGCGGCAGAACGAGAGAACTCCCCGGCGCACAGCGTCCGACATCACAGCGGGACGGCAAGGCGGGCACAGGGCAAAGAAAAAGCCTCCGCGCTTTCACGCGGAGGCATATTCTCTAAGTGGTGCCACGGCACAGAATTGAACTGCGGACACGGGGATTTTCAGTCCCCTGCTCTACCAACTGAGCTACCGTGGCCCCCGTCGGAGATGAATACCTAGCCAAACTCGATTTGGTTGGCAAGCACTTTTTGAAAAAAATTTGGAATTCATGGCCCCAGGGGCGCGGTAACGCGGGGATATTCCCCGAAAGGACTTAGAAGCCCACCATCACAGCCACCCCAAACACCCGCATGGTGTTCTGCGGCTCCACCACAGTCCCATCGGCACTGCCCGTAATCTCCAGCGTGGCGGTGTCGGATTCTTCCACATCCCAATAGCGATAATACGGCTCCACGGAGACGCTCCATCCCTCGCCGAGGTATTCGGCAAAACACGCGGCACGCACGCCCCACGCGTCAAAAGCGTCCTGCTCGTTGGTGGGGTCATTGTAGCGCGCGTCGGCCTGACTGAGGTGGCTCTTCACGCGTCCGCCCCAAAAGAGGTCGTATTCCCCGCGCAAACCAAAGCGCCACTCGCCGCGCCGGGTGGCAAGCTCCGCGCCGACAGGCGTATACAGGTAGCGGATTTCGCGCTCGTAGCCGCCGTCGCCTTCGATTTCATCGAACCAATAGCGGTAGCCAAGGCCGACAAAGGGCGTCAGCGCCCAGTCACTGAGGGGAATGTCGTACCCGACAAGGGCGCGCAGGTGAAACATGGAGTCTTCGGTGTCGCGGGTGATAGGCGTGCCATCCTGATACTGGCCGTCATAGTCCAGCCCGCCGCCAACGTACTCCATTTCGCCGCGCCCCATCCATCCTGCCGAGCAATGGTAAGTGCCGCGCAGGCGGATGCCGTGCAGACTGCCCGTCTCCTTCATGACCCCCGGCTCTCGGTAGCGCACATTGGCGTACACATAGCCAAGCTCCACGGTATTGCGCAGGGCAGGGTGCAGCGCCGGGTCGGTGGACTCCTCCTGCGCCAGAGCGGGCGAGGCGTACACCAGACAGAGTAAGACCAGCCCCAAAACACCACCACAACGAAAGCGATTCATGGCCACCTCCTCGTGATCCGGACGTTTCCGTTCAGAATACCACAGGGAGGCACCACGCGCCCCGGAAAATGCGCGGGCAAGGGTCAATTCATCTACATCTGTGCGGAAAAGCGGGAATCATTGTGCGCAAGACGGGTGGTCCCCATCCGCACACGGGAGGCAATGACGCGGCGGCGCAGATACCGCATCTCGTGTCGTGTAAGATCACGTGAGGTCAGGGAGCGGTTGCCCCGCGGGTTCACCAAACGCCCGTTCTTCTTCAGCCGGAAATCAAGATGTGGCCCGGTCGCGTAGCCTGTGCTGCCCACATAGCCAATCACCTGCCCCTGCACCACACGGTCGCCAACGGCGATATCCTTGGCATAGGCAGTCAGGTGCAAATACAGCGACTCGTAGCCGTCCTCATGCTCGATAGCAAGATAGCGCCCGGACTTGCGGTCGCGCCGCATGCGGTCGATGCGGCCATCGCTGGTGGCATAGACCGGCGTTCCGCGCGGGGCGGAGTAGTCAATGGCGTAATGGGGCTGCCAGCGCTTTGTCACGGGATGCAAACGGCGCGAAGCAAAGCCCGACGCCAGTTCATAGGTTTCCAGAGGCGCACGCAGGTAGGGCTGTAAATTCTTGCCGGCGGCGTCGAAGTAGGACGCGCGGCCATCGGAATCATTTTTAAACCAAAACGCCTCATAGACGGTGTCCCCGCGAAAGAAGGCCGCCGCAAGGATACGGCCGTAGCCTATACACTCGCCGCGGCGGTACTTCTTCTCCACCAGCAGGGTGAAGGTGTCGCCTTTTCGGACCTCGCGCCACGCATTGAAGCGGAAGGCAAAAATATCAGCCAGACGCAGGGCCAGCCCACGGTCTCCGCCAGCGGCGCGCATGGCGGCGGTGAAGGCGCGGCGCTGGCGCACCTCGCCGTGCATGGTTTCCTCCACCACATCACTGGGCGTCTTCTGCACACTGGCGGAAAACCCCGCATCTTCGCGGGTCACCAGCAGGTATTCCCATTCGTCAGTCTCGTAGCGGAAGGAATGGAATCCCTCGGGACCGGACTGCACACGGTAGGTCTGGCCGGCTCGGAGTTTGGTCAGCGGAAAGACGCCCCGGCACTGTTTGGACAGGTCGTAGATTTCAGGCGGGGTGAGCACGTCGCCAAGCAAGGAGGATACACTGTCGCCGCTGCGTACTGTGCCATCGCGCACCGTCACAGCATCACCGGTGGCGGCGGGGCGCTGCGCCTCGCCGGCGTGAACGGAAAGCGGCATACCAGCCAGCAACAGGCCGCACAGTACACACGCCGCAACGACGTACCGGAGAAATCCTAACTCAGCTTGGGGGCTTTGGTGCATCATCCTCTCTGCTACTTGGAAGGGGGTGGCGCGCCAGTACGGCGCAGGACAGGTGCCTGTACTCGTCTTCACGGATTCTGTCACCCCTTGCCGGGGGCGGATATCCGCGAGGGAGCAGCATTCCTTGTGCTATTTCAGGGAGTTTTGGCGGTACAAAGAATTTCAGAGGGATGAGGCATGAAAAGGGTCCCGTTCCGCAGGGACAAAAAACAGGTGACGGCCGGGGTGTCGCCGGCCCCGGCCGTCACAATCGCAAGAAGGAGGCTTCTATCCAATAAACCAAGGAAGGTTTGATATCTCGTCGGTGCGGCGGCCGAGAGGGTCGTATGCATTTTCCGCCGCCGCACCGCTAGCACGGTAGAGAACAAAGAGAGCTTGGGAGGTGGCTATGGGAAGGCTTTTCCCGTCGCCTTCTGCCTTCTCTGTATCAACCTTCGTGCCAAACACGATTTTTCTGCAAAATCAGTATGTTAGCAATTTGCGTGAAATTTTCTCAAGTATTTGGGTGCACAAGACTGCACATATAATGTGCAAACATGTGCAACACCGTGCACAGACTGACTGCACAACCACCTCACATCACACATCCTTTTCACCACAAGGCCAGCCCCCGGCCCTGCGCGGCGCGCTGCCACCCCCATCAGCACATTCTCACCCACGCCCGGACCGGATGTGCGCTTTGTTCATAAACACGACAACATTCTCTTTTCCTTAGGGAAATTAGAAACATCATTTCTTGGAGGGCAGGGGCCGCGTCGCCTCACACCCATACATGCGAGCACCTTTTCCCAAACAGCCCCAGTGGGGCCTTGCCCCCATTGTTCCCGGCCGCGTTCCCGCCTCTTCATCTACTCTAGATGTGCCAAGGACGGCGAATGTGCAAAATGTTCCTAATTGAAATAAAATCCTGAAATAGTTTGTAAAATAAGAAACATTTTCCACCTTCCAACGGATGTTCCACTGCAGTCCAACAAGGGAGGGGTGGCCCTTCGCCGCGCCGCAGGCTTCCGGTTTCACCGCAACAGCGCAGTCCCCAACAAAGCGCGTCATTTCCCTCCAAACGCCGCCGCCCAGCGCCCGGCAACAGCCCACAAAAAAAGCCGCTCAGGCGAACCTGAGCGGCTTTGAATGGTCTTCTCTGAAGTCCCACGGGGATGAAGCTATTTCGACTCCAACAGCCCGATGCGCGTCTCAATGACTTTGGGGTTGGGGTACGTGGTGCGGATGGAGGAGAACAACTCCAGCGCCTTCTCCCGCTCGCCCTGCGAAACGGCAATCTCCGCCAGCAGGAACGTGGCGCGGGCGCGCAGCTCCTCTGGCGCAGCCTGCTGCGCACGGACCTTGTGCAGCCACTCCCGGGCCTGCTCGTTGTTCTGGAGCAGGGAATAGGCCTGCGCCAGTTCATACATGCAGGTGGCGCGGGGCGCGTCAGCAGGGGCATCCTGCACGCATTGCAGCATGGCGTCGCGCGAGAGGTCATACCGCCCCTGATACTGGTACACCTTGCCAAGGTTGAAGGAGATTTCCCACAGCCTGTCCGGGTTGCCCGCATTGGCGGCAAGGGCGTGCTGCCACGTTTCCGCCGCCTTATCCCACTGGCGCATGCGCATATACACATCCGCAAGCTGCCGCGTCAGCTGCGCGGAGCGCTCGGGGGCATCCGAGAACTCCAGCAGCATAGCCTCCAGCAGTGTGGCGGCCTTGCGCGGCGAGTCATTTATATCGAGACAGATGTCCAGCAGCCGGTTCCAGACCTTCCACCGCGCATCGCCCTGCGGCGAGGATTGCAGGTAGTTCTGGTACAGGTTCTCGGCCTGAACATAGTTGCCCTGAGCGTATTCCCGGTCGGCGCGGGACAGGGTGGTGTCCTCCGCCTGCGGAGAACACGCCCAGAGCAGACACGCCAGCACAAAGGCAATGGCGGTTTTAGTCTTCATTCTTCCGTGCTTCATCAATCTGCTTGTCGCGGACGATGTCGAAGCCAACCACGTGGCCGTCATCGGCCATGCTGACAAGGCGCACACCCTGCGTGGCGCGGCCAACCTTGCGGATTTCACCAGCGCCGATGCGGATAACCTTGTTTTCGGACGTCAGCATAATGATGTCGTCGTCCTTTTCGACCATGATGGCCCCGATGAGGGAACCGGTCTTGGGCGTGGTGCGCATGGTGATGATGCCCTTACCGCCGCGCGTCTGCAGGCGGTAGAGGTCAAGGCTGGAGCGCTTGCCGTAGCCCTTTTCGGACACGGTCAGGATGTCCTTGTGCTCATCAGGCGTCACCACAACACCGGCCACAACGCGGTCGCCGCTGCGCAGGGCGATGCCCTTCACACCAGCGGTGCCACGGCCCATGGCGCGGGCGTCGGCAACGCTAAAGCGGATGGCGTAGCCATGCTGCGTCACCAGCACAATCTCGTCCTCGCGGCCCACGTCCACAACCTGCAACAGGTCGTCGCTTTCGCGGACGTTGACGGCAATAATGCCGGTGGAGCGGCAGTTGGTGTACATCTCCTGATGCGTGCGCTTCACCATGCCCTTGCGGGTCACAAACAGGAAGCTCCTGTCCGCGGCAAAGTCGCGCACGGTCAGCGATGCCACCACGTACTCGTCCTTGTCCAGCGGCAGCAGGTTGGCAATGTGCATGCCCTTGGCCGTACGGCTGCCTTCGGGAATCTGGTGCACCTTGAGGCGGTGCATCTTGCCCCGGTTGGTGAACAGCAGGATGTACTGGTGGTTCGTGGTGACGAGGAAGTTCAGGATGAAGTCCCCGTCCGAAGTGTGCACGCCAAAGATGCCCTTGCCGCCGCGCTTCTGGGCGGAATAGTTTTCCATGGCGGTACGCTTGATATAGCCGCGCTCGGACAGCGTGATGACCACGTCGGCGTCGGGGATCAGGTCCTCGATGTCGATGCCGGACAGGTCGTGGTCGTCGATGACGGTGCGGCGCGGGGTGGAGTAGGTCTTCTTGAGGGCGTCCAGCTCGTCGCGGATAACGCCAAGAAGAACGTCTTCATTCTCCAGAATGCTCTTGAAGAATTCGATCTTCTTGAGCAGCTCCCGGTATTCCTCCAGCAGCTTTTCGTGCTCCATATTGGTCAGACGCTGCAGGCGCATGTCCAAGATGGCCTGGCTCTGCACGTCGGACAATTCGAACTGCTCCATGAGCGCCTGTTTGGCGTCCTGAGCGGTTTTGGAACTGCGGATGGTCTTGACCACGGCGTCGATATTATCGAGCGCAATGCGCAGGCCTTCCAGAATATGGGCGCGGGCTTCGGCCTTCTTGAGGTCAAAGCGGGTGCGGCGGATGATAACCTCGCGGCGGTGCTCAAGGAAGTGGGCCAGAATGTCCTTGAGGGTGAGCAGCTGCGGGCGGTTATCCACAACGGCCATCATATTGAAGCCAAAGGAGGATTCCAGCGCCGTGTACTTGTACAGGGCGTTGATGACGATGTCCGGGATGGTGCCGCGCTTGAGGTCAATAACAATGCGGATGCCGCGGCGGTCGGATTCGTCACGCAGGTCGCTGATGCCCTCAATGCGGCGCTCATGCACCAGCAGGGCAATCTTTTCCACGAGGGTGGACTTGTTCACTGCGTAGGGAATCTCGGTAATGACGATGGACTCAAGGCCCTTGCCACGGTCTTCAACGGCGAGGGTGCCGCGCATCTTCACCGAGCCACGGCCCGTGGTGTAGGCCTCGGTCAGGCCTTCGCCAACGTAGGCCACGCCGCCGGTGGGGAAGTCCGGGCCCTTGATGAACTGCATCAGGTCGCGGGACGAGCAGGACGAGTGGTCCAGCAGGTACAGCAGCGCGTCGATGAGCTCACCAAGGTTGTGGGGCGGAATATTGGTCGCCATACCAACGGCGATACCCGCGGAACCATTGAGGAGCAGATTCGGCACCTTGGTGGGCAGAACCTCGGGTTCCTGCAGGGAGTTATCGTAGTTGGGGCGGAAGTCGACGGTGTTCTTCTCGATATCCGAGAGGAACTCACCGGCAAGGCGGGACATACGGGCTTCGGTGTAACGCATGGCCGCGGCGGAGTCGCCGTCGATGGAGCCGAAGTTACCCTGTCCATCCACCAGCGGATCGCGCATGGAAAAGTCCTGCGCCATACGCACCAAGGCGTCGTACACGGCGGAGTCGCCATGGGGGTGGTATTTACCGATGACGTCACCAACAACACGGGCGGATTTCTTGTACGCCCTGTTGTAGGTGTTGCCGAGCTCATGCTGGGCATACATGATGCGCCTGTGCACGGGCTTCAGGCCGTCGCGCACGTCCGGGATGGCTCGGCCGATAATGACCGACAGCGAATACTCAAGGTATGATCGCTGTATTTCCTGTTCAATACTGATTGTCGGGTTTTCCACGCTTCTCCCTCGCAAGCTTGCCGGAGCCATGCTCCGGGCGGGGATTAATCCGGGGAGCCGCCCACCCGCCAAAGCGGGGCGGGCGGTCCTGCCGAAAAACTGTCATCCCTGCGGCGGCGCAAACCGCGCCGGGCAGGTGTGTCATGGCCATGCCGCGCAAATGCGCAGGGCGTGGCCTTAGATGTCCAAGTCGCCTACAGCCAGTGCGTTGCGTTCAATGAACTGGCGGCGCGGCTCCACCTGATCGCCCATCAGGTCCGAGAACAGCTCGTCCGCCTCGGCGGCGTCGTCCACGGTGACCTGCAGCATGGTACGCTGCTCGGGGTTCATGGTGGTTTCCCACAGCTGTTCGGGGTTCATTTCACCCAGGCCCTTATAGCGCTGGATGTTGATGCCCTTGTGCGCCTCGGCAAACACGGCGTCCAGCAGGTTGAAGATGCCGGAGATGGTGTCCGTGGAGTCCTTCTTGACCAGCTGGAAGTCATGGGAACCGCACTGGTCCATGACGGCGGCGAAGCGGTCATAGCTCTGCTTGAAGATTTTGGAGTTGAAGAACTCCACGCCAATGCGCGTGCGGTGGCCCTTGCCGTTGTCAAAGATGACATAGCGGCGGCTTTCCAGCCCATCGTCGGAGAGTTCCAACTCGGCAGAGTAGCCACGCTCGCCGATGTAGGCCTTCAGCGTCTCAAACTCGCCGTTGTCGAGGGAGGCGGGGGTCAGCTTCACGTCAAAGGCGAGCAGCTTGTGGAACAGGTCCTCGCCAATGCCGAGCTGTTCGGCCTCAAGGGTCTTGTCGCGCAGGAAGTTGATCTTGTTCATCAAGCGCACCAACGTCGCGGTGCGGAACACGCGCGGCTCGTCGCAGCCCATGGAGTGCACTTCGATATCGCCGGCGATGCGCTCCAGCAGGTAGCCGGCGTATTCGCCCTCATCCTTGATGTACTTCTCAAACTTGCCCTTGTGCACGCGGAAGAGCGGAGGCTGAGCGATGTAGAGATAGCCATGCTCGATAAGCTGCGGATAGTGGCGGAAGAAGAAGGTGAGCAGCAGCGTCCGGATGTGCGCGCCGTCCACGTCGGCGTCAGTCATGATGACGATTTTGTGGTAGCGCAGCTTGTCCAGCTCAATCTCGTCCTCACCCTGACCGATACCAGCGCCCATGGCGGTGATAAGGGCCTTGATTTCCTTGTTGCCAAGCATCTTGTCAAAGCGGGTGCGCTCCACGTTCAGAATCTTGCCGCGCAAGGGCAAAATGGCCTGAATGCGGGGGTCGCGTCCCTGCTTGGCAGAGCCGCCGGCGGAGTCGCCCTCAACGATGAACAGCTCGGACTCCTCGGGCTTCTTGGTCTGGCAGTCCGCCAGTTTGCCGGGGAGGGAGTTGTCCGACAGCGCGCCCTTGCGTCGTACAAGGTCTTTGGCCTTTCGCGCGGCTTCGCGGGCGCGGTGGGCGTCCACCACCTTTTCGATGATGGCGCGGGCGTCCTTGGGGTTCTCCACAAAGAAGGTGTTCAGCTTGTCGTACACCATGCCGGACACAAGGCCGGAGACCTCGGAGTTGCCAAGTTTGGTCTTGGTCTGGCCTTCAAACTGCGGCGCGGGCAGCTTCACACTGACCACGGCGGTCAGGCCCTCGCGCACGTCGTCGCCGGAGAGCTTGGCCTTGAGCTTTTTGGGCAGGTCCGAGTTCTGAATATAGGCGTTGATGGCACGCGTCAGAGCGGACTTGAAGCCCATCAGGTGCGTGCCGCCTTCCTTGGTGCGGATGTTATTGGCAAAGGTCAGCATCACTTCCTTGTAGGAGGTGTTGTACTGCATGCCAAAGTCGATGGAGATGCTCTCCACTTCCGCAGAAGCGGAAATCGTCTGGTGGATGCCCGTGGAGCCGGAGTTGAGGTCGGCCACGAACTGTCCAATGCCGCCGTCGAACTTGAACACGTCGCTGCGCTGGGTGCGCTCGTCGCGGAAGTCGATGGTCAGGCCGGGATTGAGGTACGCCAGCTCCTCAAAGCGCTTACGCAGCACGTCGTACTGGAACTGGTTCGTCTCGAAAATCTCTTCGTCCGGGCGGAAGCGGATCATGGTGCCGGAGTCCACAGCGTCGTCAATGTTCTTCAGCTGGGTTGCCGGAACACCGCGCTCGTACTTCTGGAACCACTTTTTGCCGTCGCGGCGGACGGTGACTTCCAAATACTCGGCCAGGGCGTTCACGCAGGAGACGCCAACGCCGTGCAGGCCGCCGGAAACCTTGTAGGAGTCGTTATCAAACTTGCCCCCGGCGTGGAGTACGGTCATGACGACTTCAACGGCGGGGCGGTTTTCCTTGGGATGCATATCCACGGGAATACCACGGCCGTTGTCCATGACGGTGACGCTGTTGTCGATGTGCAGGTTGACGATGATGGTATCGCAATAGCCCGCCATGGCTTCGTCAATGGAGTTGTCCACCACCTCGTACACCAAGTGGTGCAAGCCGCGCGCATCGGTGGAACCGATGTACATGGCTGGGCGTTTTCGAACTGCGGACAAGCCCTCCAAAATGGTGATGCTTTCCGCATTATATTGCTTGGGCTGGGTCATTATTCGGTGCCTTCCTCGCTGTAATACGTTTCTTCCACGATCTTCATGGGCATGATGATGACCTGATATTCGGGATCGTCCTCGCCGCAGACGCCGCAAGGCCCTTCCGCGCCGGTCAGCTTGAAGTTCACCTTATCCGAGGAGAAATGATTGAGGATTTCGATAAGGTTGCGCGTGGGGAACGCAATTTTTTTCAGGTCGCCCGTGAAGTCGACGTCGAGGGATTCGGACGCGGTTCCGACGTCCTGTCCCTGACTGTAGATCACAAGTTCGCCGCCGAGCTGGAAATACGCGCAGCGGTTGTTCTCGGTATTGAAAATGATGATGCGCTCAAGGGCATCAATGAGTTCCAGACGGTCCGCCGTCATCTCGGACACGCCGTCCTCGGCAATCTTATCGAGGAAGGTGTGGTAGTCCGGATACTGGTAGAAGGACAGCGGCAGACTGAAGGTCTCCTTCTTGTCCGCGGTGCGGAAGAAAAGACGCTTGTTGTCGATGTTCAGCTCAATCTCGTCGCCGGAGAGCCACTTTTTCAGTTCCACCAAGTACTTTTTCTGAATGAGCACGCCGCCGTCGGGGAGCATGTCGCGCAGGTCGTCGTGCAAAAAGCGCAGCATGGCGAACTGATGGCCGTTCAGCCCGCAGGACTCAATGTGCTGCGTGGTCTTGTCGGGCATCAGGCTCAGGCAGGCGATGGCTTCCATGGTGTCTTCATCGCTGATGCAGTAGGCGGTCTTGTCGATGAGCTCCTGCAGAAAATCCCCGGCCCAGAACACAGAGTTCTCCTCGGGGAATTCCGAAAAGTTCTGGAACCAGCTTTTTTCGTTGGTGGGCAGCTTGTATTTACGGCTTCCCTGCTGGATGGAAAGGTGCTGGCCCTCGTCGTCCGCCTTGAGGGTGATCTGTCCCGGAGGCAGCTTGCGGATGAGGTCGTAAAAGGACCGTCCCTGCACGCCGACAAGGCCTTCCTCAATGATTTCTGCCGTATAGGTGCCGCAAAATTCCAAATTGGAGTCCGTGGACATAATGCGCAGGGCGCCGCCGTCCACCTTCAGCCAAATGGTTCTCAAAAATGCCGCGCCGGTCTTGGCGGGAATGATGCTTGCCGACTTCTGCAGGCCTTCGATGATGTCATCCCGGAACACCTTCAGAAACATCGTCTTCTCCTTGCGTGAAAACTGAAACAAATATCGCGGCCGCAAACTGTGCGGCAGCCACTCGTAATCTTCCGTCCGGCCCGCTGTCGGGCTGGTATATTGTGCATGACCACGACCGTTAGTCGTCCGCGAGACAGCGCTTTCGCAGTGTCTCGACCTGGTCCTTGAAGTGCACGTCTTCGGCCATGAGGGTGCGCACCTTCTTCACGGCGTACAGCGCCGTGGAATGGTCGCGCCCTCCAAACTGCCGCCCAAGGGCGGGGTAGGAGGTCTGCAGGATGTCGCGGCTCAGGTACATGGCCACCTGCCGCGCCCGCACGATGTTGTGGTGCCGCCTTGCGCCCTTCAGGTCGCTCAGGCTCAAGCCATAAAAGGCCGCCACCACGTCAAGAATGGTTTGCGGGTCCACGTCCCCGCGCGCGCCATCGTCCGACTGGGCGATGATGCGGTCAAAATCACTGTCCGAAAACTCCGTACTGACGAATTCCTTGTACGCGTAGAGCTTTAAAAGCACGCCCTGCAAAAACCGCAGATCCGTAAAGCGCTGCGCCACGGTGAGCTGCCGCTCGCGCGACAGGCCCAGCTGTTTCTGACGACAAAAGCGCTCCACACAGGCAATGCGCACTTCAAGGTCCGGCTCCGCCAGCGCGACGATAAGCCCCCACTCCAGCCGCGACTTGAGCTTGGGGTCAAGGAAGTCGTAGGAGGGCAGGTTGCCAAGGCACCCAAACACCATCTGCTTGCGGGCGTCGTAGAAGCTGTCGAACAGGGTCAGGATCTCGCTCTGGAAGTCCCTGTGCCCCTTAAGGAGGTGCAGGTCGTCCACCAGCAGGAAGGTATAGCCGCACACCTGCGCCCGGGCCTTCATGGCGTCGCCGCCGCATTCGCCTTCGTAGAGGTGGAGCAGATCCTCGACGGAGCCGAAGAAGACGTTCTCGCGCCCATGATTGCGGGCCAGCTCGTTGGCCATGGCCTTGAGCAGGTGCGTCTTGCCCGAGCCGCTGGGGCCGCAGACGATGAACGGATTAAACGTTGGGTCCGTCTGTTTGGCCACCTCCCGCGCGGAGATGATGGGGAAGGCGTTTTTGTTGTTCTGCACAAAGCTGGAAAACGCGAACTCGCGCCCGAAGGGGTAATCCAGCGTGCGCACGTCGTCCTCGCCGGCGGCAGGGGTCTGCGCCGCCTTGGCCGAACTGCCGTTGGTCCCGTAGCGCAGACGCACGGGCGCGGCAAAGAACGCATGCAGTTCCTGCTCAAAACGCTCCTGATGACTCCCTGCGAACCACTGCGAAAAAAAGGCGTGGGGAAAGACCACGGACAGCTCTGTCTGCTCGCTGTTCATCGTGAGTCGCAAGGGGTCGTACCAGCGCCGGAGCTCATCCGCGGAGTGGTTTTTCAGCAGATGATCGCGCAAAATGTTCTTCAATTCGGAATCCATTGGTGTCCGGTCTTTGCGAGGGAAAAAAGTCCACAACAAAGTGTGTTAAAAAAGAGAGAAAAATCGGTGTGTTGCGGACGTGTTCGCTGCTTCGAAAAAGTATGGGCCGTTATACCGCAAAACACCGCCAAAGCCAAGGAAAAACCTAGTATCCAAGCGGCTTCCCGCGCTTTTGCACACAAATTTGCATTGCCTTCCATTTCAGAATCGGCCACGATTGCCGCTTACGTGATTTTTCAGCATAGGAGAAGCCCAATGAGTCACTCTCATGAAGTGAACAAGACGCTTAAGGAAATCAACGAAAAGATTCGCAAAGGCAAGGCCGTCGTCCTCAATGCAGAGGAGATGGTGGACGTGGTGCGCAAGAAGGGGAAAGTCGCCGCGGCCAAAGAAGTGGACGTCGTAACCACCGGCACCTTCTCGCCCATGTGTTCCAGTGGTCTGCTGTTTAATATCGGCCAGAAAAATCCGCCCACCATGCGCACGTCCAACGTCTGGCTGAACGACGTGCCCTGCTACGGCGGTCTGGCGGCGGTGGATTCCTACCTCGGCGCCACCGAGCCCACCGAGGACGACCCGCTGAACAAGGTCTATCCCGGCCAGTTCAAGTACGGCGGCGGCCACGTCATCGAAGACCTTGTCCGCGGCAAGGCCGTCCACCTGCGCGCCACGGCCTACGGCACGGACTGCTACCCCCGCCGCGAGCTGGATAAAAACATCACGCTGGCGGACCTGCCCTTTGCCGAGCTGCTCAACCCGCGCAACTGCTACCAGAACTACAACTGCGCCGTGAACCTGACGAGCCGCCTCATCTACACCTACATGGGGCCGCTCAAGCCGGGCGGGCGCAACGCCAACTACGCCACCGCAGGCCAACTGAGCCCGCTGTTCAACGACCCGTACCTGAAGACCATCGGCCTTGGCACGCGCATCTTCATCGGCGGCGGCGTGGGCTATGTTCTTGGCGCGGGCACCCAGCACGACGCCGCGCCCAAGCGCAACGAACGCGGCATCCCCATGACCGGGGCCGGAACCCTCATGCTCAAGGGCGACCTCAAGAGCATGGACGCCCGCTACGTGCGCGGCGTTTCCATCACCGGCTACGGCTGCTCGCTGGCCCTTGGCGTTGGCATCCCCATCCCCATCCTCAACGAGGACATGGCATGGTTCACCGGCGTCAGTGACGACGATATCGATATGCCCATCAGGGACTACGGGTACGACTACCCCAACGGCCTGCCGCGCATTCTCAAGCACGCCAAGTTCTCGGAACTGGTCAGCGGCGAGATTGAACTCAACGGCAAAACCGTGCAGACCGTCCCCCTGACCAGCTACAGCCGCTCCCTTGAAGTGGCGAACGAGCTCAAAAAATGGATCGAAGACGGAACATTCCAGCTCACCGAAGCGCAGGAAGAGATTCCCTCCTCCTAGACGACGTTCCGGAGCGCCTGCGCCTCACAATGCAGGCGCTCCTGACGCATATCCGTTCGGCCGCCCCGGGCACCATCGCAGTGTCCGGGGGGCTGGACAGCCGCCTGCTCTCCCATGTGGCCAAGCGCCTTGGCGCGGCCATGACCTGCCTGCATATCTCCGGACCCCACCTGACGCCCGATGAATCCGCCGCCGCCCGCGCGTGGCTGGAGGCCCTTGGGCTGCCGTTTCAAATCATCACCGTGGATCCACTGCGCGTTCCAGGTGTGGCGGACAACGGTCCTGAGCGCTGCTACCACTGCAAGCACCACCTGTTTACCGCCGCGCGGAGCGCCGCCCCCAAGGGAGCACTCCTTGACGGCACAAACGCCAGTGACCACGGCGAATACCGCCCGGGCCTGCGCGCCCTTGCCGAACTGGGCGTGCGAAGCCCCTTTGCCGAAGCGGGCATCACCAAGGACGACATCCACACGCTGGCGCGCGCCCTGAGTCTGCCACACCCGGACCAGCCCGCGCGGCCCTGCCTGCTCACGCGGTTTCCCTACGGCGTGCGGCCAACACCAGCGCTTCTGGCCCGCCTTGGCGCGCTGGAGGACCGCCTAACCCGCGAAGGCTGGACAGACTTCCGCGTGCGCGTGGAGGAGGGCGGCGCACTGCGCCTGCACGCCCATCCCGCCAACGCCGGCCGCCCGGTGCCAGAGCGCCTGCCCGTCACCTTCACCGCCGCCGTCAGCGGCCACTTTGACCGCGCCAGCGGCCTGGGCAAAAAATAAGGCGCGCCCGGCCAAGCCGTCACGCGCCATCACCTGCGAAAGGGTCCCCCTTTTCGCTCCTGCATGGTCCGTCCTCTACATATCAAGCTCGCGTACATCATCCGGCACGTGGCCGCCAACGGCAAAGCGTCCGGCCCAGTCCGGGTCGCGGCGCACAAAGGTCTCATCCCACGCTAAAGCCCAGGCATGCAGCAGCATGCGCTGGTTGCCCCGGGATGTACCGTATTTGCCGTCCCCCACAAGGGGATAGCCGCGCCCGGCAAGCTGCACGCGAATTTGGTGCGTACGCCCGGTGAACAGCCGCACGCAAAACAGCGTCGCCGCGCCATCGGTGTACAGCGACAGGGCGCGGGCGTGGGCATCCTTGCCCGAACCGGTGCGCACCTTCTCGCGCCCGGGCGCGCCGCTGCGCTCCATGGTGTCGCGCATGGTCAGGCGCGTTCCCGCCTTGCATGCGCCCTCTGTCCAGCACAAATAGTATTTCCCTAGCGTATGACTCTGAAAAGCCTCCTGAAGGTGCCTCAGGGCCGCATACGTTGCACCGCAGGCCAGCAGGCCCGAGGTATCACGGTCGAGACGGTGGGCGGGAGTGGGAGTAAACGCCGCGCCCGCATACTGCGCCTTGAGGCGCTCGGTGACGGCGTCGGCATGTCCGGTGCCGGGCTGCACAGGCAGGCCGGCGGGTTTGACGATGACCAAGACGCCGCCCTCATCGTACGCCACGGGCAGCGCAGGCCCGGCAACTGAGGGGGCTGGAGCATCATCAAGGCGGATGGGCGGCACGCGCACCACCTGCCCGGCGCTCACGCGGTCAAAGGGCTTTTTGCGGCCCCCATCAACGCGCACCTGTCCCTTGCGCACAAGGCGCATAAGAAGAGAGCGGGGCACATTCCCCAAACGGCGCTGGAGAAACTGCAGAAGCTTTTGCCCGGATTCGGCGTCGGACACGTCAAGATGCTGTACGGGTGGCATGGGGCGGTCTTAGCGCAACTGCGCCTCAAGGAAAAGAGGGGATGTACGCGCCATAGCGCTTGCGGTTTTTGGCCTTGAAGCGGACCACATCGCGCACCATTTGGCTGGCGGGGTATCCGGCGTCGCGGGCGCGGCTCATCCACCGGGTAACGCCAACGTCCAAATTCACACGGGTATCGCGCAGGTCGGCTTCCGGCCACACAAGAAACTGCACCTGATGGCGCTTCACCGCCCAGCTTACGGCCTTGCGGGTATGGGCGTCCACGTACTGCCCGGTCCACACCGCATGCTCGCGCGAGAGGTCTTCCATCACCTGCTGCACCGCCTGCGGCAGGCTTTCCCACACCGCGCGGTTCATGACCACGACAAAGGGATACACGTGCAGGTTCAGCGCCACCTGATACCGGCAATACTCGGCAAAATTCATATCCATGAGCACATCAAGCGAGGACAGCACGCCTTTGACCGTGCCTTTGTGCAGGGCGTCGCCGGTCATGGACATGGGCAGGGAAACCGGCACACCACCAAGGCGGCGGATAATATCAAGGCCGTTGCCGATGGCGCGCACCTCAAGGCCCTCAAAGTCCGCAAGGCCCCGCACGGGCACCTTGCTCATCAGGCAACTGGGGCCGGAGGTGAACACCGTGAGCACCTTCACGGACTGAAACTGGGCCGGTGAATAGCGTTGGAACATATCCCAAAACGTCGCGCAGGCCACCGTGGCGGAGGTGAATCCAAGGGGCTCTTCAAACAGGGTGCACACCGGCGACTTTTGCTGGGCAAAGGGCAGGGACACGCACCCGATATCGGCGGTTCCCGCGGCCACCGCCTGCTGCATATCCCCGGCCCCGGCAAGGGTCGCTCCGGGGTAGGTTTCAATTTCCACAGCGCCCTGGGTGCGCCGCTCCACCTCATCGGCCCAGCGCTCCATCTGGATGCACGGGAACGTGGAGGCCGGGGGCGAATTGGCATAGCGCAGGCGGAGAGGCTCCGCCAAAACTGGCGGCGACAACGCCACACAGGCCATAATGCCAAAAACAATCCGGACCACAACGCGCACGGGCACACTCCCTGCTATGCATGACACATATTTCCGCCCACCATACCACGCCCAGCACGCTAAGGAAAACCGTCCGGGCAATATTCCCCCGCGGCACGCTCGGAAACAAAAACAGCCCCCGCAGCATATGCTGCGGGGGCTGGTGGGTGCCATATGGCGGGAGGCGGCTTACTGCTCGCGCTCCACCGGGGTGGCCGGGTCCATCTTGGTCTGGTCGAGGGGGTAGCTGATCACCATGGCCTTACGCTGGCCAAGGCCGGAGTGGCCGGGGTAGGTGTTCAGGGCGACGTACAGGTCGCGCACGCCGTCGTTGTTGATGTCGGCCAGACCGTAGTCGCACACGGTGCCCTTGATGCGGCGCGTCTTCCACGACAGGCTCAGACCCACACCGTCCCAGAACAGGGAGTGGATTTCGCCGTTGGGGAAGAAGCGGTAGCGCTCGAAGAACTGCGCGGCCACGGAGATGTTCTTGTTGACCAGAATCTCCCAGCTGTCGTTGCCATCAAGATTGGTGGGAACGAGGCGCAGGGGGATGTAGTACATGTTGGTGTACTGGTCGCGGGCGGTGCCGAGGCCGCTCAGGGTATCCGGCAGTTCAAAGCCCAGCTGCGAACCGGCAAACTGATCCAGAGACGTGTACTGCAGTTCGTTGCTGGGCGTGTACACTTCAATCTGGTCCTGCTTGTTCACCAGCAGCAGCTTGTGGCCGTCTTTGGTGGGCAGGTAGGCGATGTTGAAGACGTTGGCCTTTTCAGGCACGGCCACGCGCTTGCCCAGCTGGAACTCGCCGCCCATGCGCACCATTTCGTGGATGGGGGAGTCAAAGGTCCGCAGGCGGCCGGCCTTCTGGCCGATAAGCACGGGGGAGAACGTGGGCGGCATGCGCACCACGTGCATGAAATAGGGCAGATCTTCGGCCACAGGCTTCAGGGCCTGACCGTCGAAGTGGTAGATGTAGGAGTTGGGGGTATTGCGCCCGTTGCGGCTCATGGCGGAGTCGAGGTCGTGCTCGTACACGCCGGAGACCACAATTTCCTGCACGCCGTCCCTATCGGTGTCGATGAGGTTCACGTTCAGGAGTTCAATGCGGCGCGAGGGGGTCACCTCGGCCAGCAGGCGCAGGCGGCCGCGGTCGTAACGGTATACGGACAGGGTGTTCTTGCTGATAAACAGCATTTCATTCTGGCCGTCGCCGTCGGGGTCACCGGCAACCATGCCCTGAGCGGTAAAGCCAAGGCGGGGGCTTCTCCAGCGTCCGGGCGTATCGGAACCGCCGGAGTAGCGGAACTGCGGATTCAGGTAGAACTGCTGTCCGTCCTTGCGCTCGTTGAAAATGAGCTCGGGGTTCATGCGGTTCACGGGCTGCTGCTGGGCCGCCTGAGGCGCGGGAGCCGGGCGCTTGAAGATGCGGTCGTTGATGTCGCCGGCCATGCCTTCAAGGGCGGGAATCAGGCCGCCGATGTCGGTCTGCACGCTCTGCGGCCAGGCGGCGCCGTCGTTGTGGGACACGCGCACGTCCACGCTGCACTGCTCGCCAACCATGGTCACACTGCCCCAGACGAGGTAGTCTGCACCAAGGGCGCCAAGGGCCTTGGCGGCGGCTGCGTCGGAATCGGGAGCGCTGTTCACCTTGGCGGCGACGTCGTCCTTGCTCATGGGTTCAAGATGGTCTTCCCAGCTAAGGCGGGAAATCATCATGTCCTGAATGCCACGGCTCAGGTACTGGTACTTGTCGGGACCATTGATGGCGAAGGGAAGGACCGCAAAGGTCTTGGCCAGTTCCGCAGCCATAGCCTGCCCGGGCAGGAGGATGGCTACCGCCATGAGAAGGGTCGCCAGATAACGCACACAACCCATGAATTTCAGCTCCTTGAAAGAAAAGATTGCAAAAGCGCGGACTGCGGGCCAAGCCGGCCCCGCCTCCGCACGATGGTGTCGTTCAGTATGGTCTTCATTTCCAGTTCGGAAAGGAAGACCTGTGTAGCACCTTCTGCGTAAGGACGCAAAATCTAACTTTGTCCATGCAGAACATGGGCGCGGACCACCCGGTGGCCCCCACCTTGCGCTTGCGCTTTGGGCGCGCAGTCCGTAGGTTCCGAGGCTTTGAAAGCCGTACATCAACCCTCGACAACACACACCATGGCAGAATCAACCACCATTCCCACCACGGACGCCAAACGGACCTTCCGCTTGGCCTGTCCCCAGCAGGACCGTCAGCTTGCGCTGGATCTCCTGCACGCCGAGGGCTACCGGTTTGCGCCGGAGCCGTTTTCCGATGTGGCCTACCACCTTACCGAGGAGCCAGCGCCCCTTGGTGGCAGCCTCGCCAACACCTTTGGCCTCATCTACATTCAGGACAAATCCAGTATGTTGCCGCCCCTGTATCTGGACCCGGCCCCCGGGTCGGCAATTCTGGATATGTGCGCCAGTCCGGGCGGAAAGACAAGTCTTTTATCGCTTCTTGTGGGGCCGGAGGGCTTTGTCATCGGCAACGAGCCAAACCGCTCGCGCCTTGAAACCCTGCGCCGCAACCTGCACCGCATGAACGCGGTCAACGCCGCCACGTGCTCCTTCCCCGGCGAGGAACTCCCGCTGTTGCCCGGCTCCTTTGATGCCATCCTGCTGGATCCGCCGTGCTCGGGGTGGGGCACCGTCAATAAAAATCCCAACGTCATGCAGATGTGGAGCGAGGACAAGACCGAACCGCTGGAACGCCTGCAGCGTGAACTGTTGCGTACCGCCGTGGATCTTCTCCGGCCCGGCGGGCGGCTGATGTATTCTACCTGCACCACCAATGCACGCGAAAATGAAACCCAGGCCGATTTCGCCATCCGCGAGTTGGGCCTGACCCTGGACCCGTTGCCGCATCCTCCGGGTTTTCAGGTGGACGCGCCGACCATGGCGCACCTTGAAGGCGTTCTTCGTGTGGGCGGCGGTCAAGAGGGCGGACAAGGATTCTTCCTCGCCCGGTTTGTGAAGCCGGAAGGCGGCGGAGAAGACCGCGCGCCTGTGCCGGGCGGCAAGGGCGACTTTCCGGGGCGCCCGTTATCCCGCGCGGAACGTGACCTGTGCGCGCAGGCCGGAGCGGACCTTGCTGGATTGCCACCGGGAGAGGTCTACCGTTTTGGGGAGAATACCTATTTTCTGCATGAGCACGCGCTACGCATTATTCCGCGTGCCATGCGCTGGCAGGGCTTCCCGGTAGGAAAGTTTGCGGGCAAGAAGTTTAAGCCCGATGCCCGGCTGCGCGCGCTGCTTCCCGGTGACGCGCAGCGGTTTGTGGATGCGTCGTCCATTGACGTTATTCGTCAGCTGCTGTCCGGCCAAAGCCTGACGGCGCCGCAGTCTGGGAAGTGGGCAGGCTTGTCGTTTCATGGGCGCCCTCTTGCCCGGCTTGCCGTGAAGGGAAAGCGCGTGTTGTGGTCTGACAGGTAACCGTGACGGTTTGTGGACCGTTTTGAGCGGGGCACTTCTTCGGGAGTGTCCCGCTTTGTTTTGCCCAAAGGTCATCGGTTCCTTTCATGGCCTGTCTTTGTCTTCGTGTCCTGTGGCATGACGAGATGTGGGGCGTTGACCATCATGGTGTTGGTTTTGGTGTTTCTGTGCTTTTGGCTGGGTTTGGTAAAAGCTTCTGGTGTCGTGTCGGGTGATATGCTGATGGTGCCTCTTGTGGCTTTTCCACTTTCGGCTTCTTCTGATTGCTTTTGTCGCAGCGGTTGGATGCGCTCCCGCCCGGTTTGGGACATCCCCTCTCTCTTCTTCTTCTCTTCTTTCTTTTGTTTTGTTGTTGTGGGAGTTGGTCTGTTCGTGATGTTCGTTTGTTAATTAACGTCCCTGAAAAATTGACTTTTCACGTGTTCTTTTCTGACGGGAATAACGATGTGCTTGTGACAGGGCCGGGCCGTTTGCCCAAAAGTGTGTTCGTCGTGTCGTTTTCGTGTTCACGAATGTTCGTAACCTGTTTGTCACCCTGCAGCCCTTGCGCCGGGCGTGTTGCGCTCCTGTTTTGGACCTGACTTTTGGAAAGTTACGAACATGGGGCTTTGGGGGGCGGATTGGGGGCGCAGGGCAGAATGTTCAAAACGTGAGCGCCCTTAAACCGCCCGGCGCAAGGGCAAAAAAAAGCCCGGCTCAGGAGCCGGGCTGGAGAGGACGCACGCGGGAAGACCTCGGTCAGGAACGCGCCTTGCGCGTGCCTGCATAGAGGTCATAGACAAAGAGGCGGCACTCGATGCGGCCATTGAACAGCGGAATGCGGCGGCGGGTGCGCAGGCCGATGCGCTTGGCAAGGTGCATGTTGCCCGTGAAGACCGCTCCGGTGTAGCCTTGGCACGACTGTTTGAACATGTCGCCAATGGCGGTGTAGATGGGCTCCAGTTCGCGCTCGGAGCCAAGGCGCTCGCCGTATTCGGGATTGAGCAGGATGCAGTCCCCTTCGGTGGCCGGGGGGACGGTGGTGCGGCGGAAGTCGCACACGTCAAATTCAATGGCGCGCGCCATGCCCGCGGCCTCGGCATTCTTGCGCGCGGCGGCCACGGCCTTGGGGTCAATATCCGTGGCGATGAGACGTCCGGTTGGCGCCGTGCGGCGCTTGAGGGCGTCCTCGCGCATGAGGGACCATTCCCCGGCGTCGTACCCGGACACGTGCATAAAGGAAAAATTCTCGCGCAGAAGCCCCGGCGCAGTGTTGGTGGCAAGCAGGGCCGCCTCGATGGCAAGGGTGCCGCTGCCGCACATGGGATTGACGAAATGCGCGCCCGGCTTCCACTGCGTGCCAAGGATGGCGGCGGCCGCCAAGGTTTCGCGCATGGGCGCGCGGTGGGGCAGCTTGCGGTAGCCGCGCATGGACAGCGGCTCGCCCGTGGTATCAAGGTATAGGGTCACGCTGTCGTCGTGCCAGTACAGGGAGACCACGGCGCGGCTTCGGTCCGGGCCGGAGTCTGGACGGCGGTCCTTGTGTTTGAGGATGCGGTCCACTATGGCATCCTTGGTGCGCAGGCCGGCAAAGCGGGCATCACGCACCGCCTCGGTGCGGGCGGAGGCCACCACGGAGACGTACCCGTCCGCGGGGATGATATCCTCCCATGGCAGGCGCGAGACTTCGCGGTACAGCGCGTCCGGCGAATCCGCGCGGAACTGCGCCAGTTCAAGGAGCACGCGGTGGGCCGTGCGCAGATGCAGGTTCAGGAGCATGCAGTCCGTGAACGTGCCTGTGGTTTCCACGGCGGCGGGGCGCTCGGCCGTGACGTCAAAGCCCAGCTGGACCAGCTCCTCGGCGACAAAAGGCTCTACAGCCTTGGCGCAGGTGATCAGTATGGTGTGTTCCGTTTCAAATATGCTCATGGCGACTCCCTTGCGCATGTGGCGCGTTGGCGGAACATAGGGTACACCTGCAACGCAGGCAAGTCTGCTCCCGCAGGCCGGGAGCGCGGCGCACCGGAAAGGGTGGTGTGAAACCTGTTCGTTTTTGCCATAACTTTCTTTTATCATTGACGCTTTTGTGTGTTCCTTTTCTCCGGAACACGCAGGGCGAAAACTCAACAACGAGGTGGATATGATTGGAACGACCCGACGGTTGCGGCGGCTGTTTCACACCCGGACATCACGCTCGGTCATCCTGCCGCTGGACCATGGAGCAAGCGACGGCATGCTTCAGGGGATCGAAACCTTTCCCGAACTCCTCGCGGGCGCAGCAACCTTGCCCGTGCAGGGCGTGGTGCTCAATAAGGGCCTCGCCCGGGCCAAGGCCGCAGATGTGGAGCCGGAGACGAATCTTATCATCCAGCTGTCTGCCGGAACCAAACACGGCCTGCCCAACTACAACCAAAGCATTGTCTGCTCCGTAGAGCAGGCCCATAGGCTGGGCGCAGACGCCGTGTCCGTGCATGTGAATATCGGCAACGACCTTGAAGACCGCATGCTGCAGGAGTTCGGCACCATCACCGACGAGGCGCACCTCCTTGGCCTGCCCGTTATTGCCGTGATTTACGCCCTTGGCGGCCAAATCGTGAACGAGCTGGACCCCAGCCTCATCGGCCACTGCATCCGCCTTGGCGGCGAGCTTGGCGCGGATGTGGTGTGCGTGCCCTATTCCGGGGACGCCGCATCCTTTGCCCACGCCGTGGAGCAGTCCCCGGTGCCGGTGCTGGTGACGGGTGGTCCGGGCCAGCCGGATTGGAAGTCCTTCCTTGCCATGATTCAGGAGGCCCTTGAGGCCGGCGCGTCCGGCGTCGCCATTGGGCGCAATATTTTCCAGCATGGCGAGCCTATGAAGGCCCTTGCCGCTGTGTGCGAGGCTGTGCACGGCGCAGGCGAATAGTGTGAGCCGCCCACGGGCGGCGGATGATGAAAAAACGGGGCGCGGCCAGAAGGCTGCGCCCCGTTTTGCGTGTGGGGGAAGGGCCGGCGCGCTCGCGCTAGCTTGTGGCGATGGTGATGGCGTTCTTGTAGGCATTGAACACGTCTTCGCGGTTCAGGATGCCAATAATCGTGTGCGGGGATTCCGGGTGCACCACGGGAATCTGCCCGTAGTCGGTATCCACGAACTTCATGAGCGCGGTGTACAGGTCGTCCTTGGGGACGAGGGTTGCGGGCTTGCCCGCGAGGTCGCGCACCACGATGAGGTCAAAGAGGCAGGTTTCGTACAGCACCTTGCGGACGTCCTTCATGCCCAGCATGCCCGTAATGGCGCCCTCGGTGTTCTTGATGGGGAAGTAGAGCTCGTTGGTGCCGACGATGATGTCCGTCAGCGCCTTGAGGGTGGTGCCTTCCTCCAGTGTGGTCACGCGGCCGGGGCGGAAGTAGTCCTTCACGTACAGGCCTTCGAGGACGTTGATGGTCATGTCCTCAATATGCGCTGGTGACTCAAACTTGTTCTCCACCTGATTTTCGTACAGCGAGGTCTTTTTGCCGAGGACAATGCACACCACGCTGGCCAGCATCAGCGGCGCAAGCAGGCCGTAGCCCTGCGTCAGCTCGCAGACCATAATCATGGGGCCGATGGGGGCATTGGCCACACCAGCAAAGAAGGCCGCCATACCCACCAGCACGTAGCCGCCGGGCTGGGTGACAATATCCGGGAAGTACTTGTTGGACAGAAAGCCGATAAAGCCGCCGCTCATGCCGCCAACAAACAGGGCCGGGGCAAACATGCCGCCGCTCATGCCCGACCCGATGGTCACGGACGTGGCAAGGGTCTTGCCCACAAGGATGGCCAGCATGATGGAGACGGCCAGCTCGCCCTTGATGGCGAGTTCCAGCCAGCCGTAGCCGCCTGTCAGCAGCTGCGGGAACATCATGCCCAAAAGGCCCATGGTCAGGCCGCCGAGGCCCATGGCCCACATCAGGCCCAGCTTGAGGGAGAGCGGCTCAAAGACCTTAAATTTGATGAATTCAAAGGTGCGGATGTAGAACCATCCGGTGAAGGAGCAGAAAAAAGCCATCAGCACATAAAAGGGCAGTTCCAGCGCATTGGTGAAGTGGAACTCGGGGATGCCGAAGATGGGGGTTGTGCCGAAGAAGAGGGAAAACAGGGAATAGGCGATAACAGAGGAAATGACGGCAGGCAGAACGGCCTCTGATTCAAAGTCTTCCTTGTAGATGACTTCAATGGCGGTGAGTGCGCCGCCAAGGGGGGCGCGGAAAATCGCGCCGAGGCCGCCCGCCGCACCTGCAAGCAGCATGATGCGGCGCTCCTTTGTCGTCAGCTTGAATTTGTCCGCGATATAGCAGCCAATGGTCGCGCCCATCTGCGAGATGGGACCTTCGCGGCCGGCGCTGCCACCGGTAACGATGGTGAACATCGCGGTGACGCCTTTGATAAGGCCCACAAGTGGAGGGATTTTCCCTTCCTTATTGTGGAAGGCGTTGATGGTGGCGTCGGTGCCGTCGGTGCCGCCACCAACGGAGTCCGGGATAAAGCGCATGATGAGCCAGCCGGACGCAAGACCCACCGCTGTGGTCATGATGGGGATAAGCCAGGGCCGGAAGGCACCGGCCGGGCCGTGGAAGATCTCTTCGCCCGCGGGGCCGGGAAGGGTAAAGCCCGCAAACTGATGGATGAAGACGAATTTCAGATATTCCACGCCCGTAAAGAAGAGTACGGCGGCAAGCCCTGAAAAGACGCCCACGCCCAGTGACAGACCTATCCAGCGCATGGTCTGGCCATGGAACATGGAGTAGAGCGTTTTTATGGTTTTGGTAAACATGGCTTACATTTGCGCCTCGGAGCTGGCAAGGATGGTCCGCGCCAGGTTGATGTCGTGTGAGATTTGGTCCATGAGCTGCTGCAGATCGTCGAATTTCTTTTCCGAGCGCAGGCGCTGGACAAAGCTGACCGTCAGGTCCTTGCCGTACAGGTCCTTCTCAATGTCCATGATGTGGACCTCGACGGAAACCGCGTCGTTCCCAAAGGTGGGGTTGTAGCCGATATTGGCTACAGCCGGACGCGTTACGCCGTCCACCATGGCCCAGCAGGCGTAGACGCCAAGCCCGGGCGACAGTTCATCCACCAGCTTCAGGTTTGCGGTAGGAAAGCCCAGCAAGCGGCCGCCGCGGTTGGCGCCGTGCTGGACGGTACCGGTCACGGTGTAGAAGCGCCCCAGCAGCGGTCGCGCGTCCCACACATTTCCGGCCTGCACGAGGTCGCGGATGCGGGTGGAGCTGACGATGGCGTCGCCGTGCATATAGGGGCCAACGCGTTCCACGCCAAAGCCGTACTTGTGCCCAAGGGCGGTGAGCATCTCGTAGTTGCCCTTGCGGCCCTTGCCAAAGGCGTAGTCGTAGCCGATGACGAGTTCCTGCGTATTCAGGCCGTCCACGAGGTAGGTGTGCACAAAGCTTTCCGGATCCAGCGCCGCCATGTCGCGGGTGAATTCCAAAACCACGCACAGTTCAATGCCCATCTCGCTGATGAGCTGGAGCTTCTGGTCCAGAAGGGTGATAAAGGGCGGAGTGTTCGATGCAGTGAGAACCCGCAGGGGATGCGGGTCAAAAGTGATGGCAACGGATTCCTGATGGTTTGCCCGCGCCTTGTCGCGCGTTCTGGCCAGCAGCTTCTGATGCCCCTTGTGGACCCCGTCAAAGTTGCCAATGGTGACGCACGCGCCACGCAGGCTGTCTCGGATGTCCTCTATGTTGCGGATGACGATCATGTGGGTGATGCCTTTTGAGTCTAGGGATATGATGAGGGCATGTGCTACCCCAAATCAGCATGTCGTTCAAGCCGTGAAACATCTGTGAAGAAAGCAGTTTTATAACTGCCCGAAAAAATGGACAAAAAGAAACCTAAAAAAAGTACTTGCAAAACCCAGCGCCCCCAAGCTATACAGGCCGTCCACCGAGTGCCGAAGTGGTGGAATTGGTAGACACGCTAGGTTCAGGGTCTAGTGAGCGTTCGCTCGTGGGAGTTCGACTCTCCCCTTCGGCACCACTCAAGAAAGTAAGGCTTCCAGCATAATGCTGGAAGCCTTTTTTCGTTGGTTTTCTGGGCAAGATATCGTAAGGGCATACTCAAGACTAATAGAGATATGTTTGTTTGAAGGGGATAAAAATGAATTTTATTACTTGTGCAGACCATAAGTTTATGCGGTTTGCGCGTGTTTTGCAGAAAACGATGCAGTCTCATGGCGGGATGCGTTTGTATATTTATGATATAGACCCGTCTCGTGAGAAGCATAAGGATGCTGACTTTAAGATATCCGCAGGGTTAGGATTTGATCAGTCTGATTCGCGGGGGCATATAATAGCAAATCATAAGCCGGTATGTATTGATGATTTTTTGAGGCGTATGAATGGACCTTGTGTCGCTATTGATTCAGATTGCTTGATAACTGGGCGAATAGAAGAAAGCGAATTTGACGGGTTCGATATGTGTGTCACCCCTCGCGGAATTCGAGAAAATAAGCCACATATTTTGAAGAATGGTCTTATAAATTCTGGTTTTATTTTCTTTAGGCCGAAAGAATCTGTTTTTCGTCTACTGAAGTTGTGGCGTGACCGTTGTGCAGGTGAAGATGTCTCTGATCAGAAGGCTTTGAGTGATATTCTTTTGTGTTCAGTTGATTTCAATAAGGGGTTAGGTTCCCAGTGTTATGAAGATATTGAAGTCGGGCTTATTGATCCCGATGACTATAATGATGTGACGTGTAAAACTGGACGAGTTTTTCATTGTAAAAGTGTTGCTCGGAAAAAAAACAAATATTGCACGTACATTATTCTTTCCAGGATTGTATGTCTTTTCCCTATGGTGGTTGATTTTATTGTTTCAATGAACAGGAAGAAGAGATTCTTGGTATATAAAAGGAAGAGATGATGTTGTGTAGGGATAAGCAATTGACCGCTCATTCTTTGTTGTATAGCACGCTTTTTATGGTGCTTTTTTTTCTGGGGGTATACAAAAATGTGTATATCGCAATGGCCGTTCTTTTTGTTTTCTCTACATTTTCACTCTTTCTTTTGAAGAAAAGATGGAGTCCATCGGGATATTTTGATCTTTTTTTATTTTTATTGTTTTTGCTTGTAATATCCTTTTCTGGTGGTGGATTCCTTTTAGATCGAAAACAAATTTTGATGTTTCTCTCTCTGTTTGTGTCCGGTGTTGCACTTTCACAATGTCAACAAAAAAAGCTTCAGTTTATTCTGATGTGCGTTCTACCCTGTGTCTTTGTCGTCCAGTTCGTTTCTTATTATGCACTGTCTGTGGATGAGTCTTTGTGGATGGGAGAACGCTTGAAGCTTTATATTATTCACCCAAATGTCCTCGCTGCGCTATGTATTGTGCCAATATGCGCTTATCTTGGTTTTGGTAAACAGCGTCAAAATGTTTTTACTTTTTTGACTGGTTTGATTATCCCTTGCTGTATAATTGTGTTGACATATGCAAGGGCATCACTTTTAGGCTTGTTTGTTGTTTTTTTTGTTTATTGTATATTGCAAAAGTCTAGGATGACGCTTTTTTTGATGTTGATTTTTTTGCTAGGAGTCTCTTCTATTGTAATAATAGAAGGTCGTCAGGCCAAAAGGTTTGTAAGTGCTGTTACAAATCCTCTTGAGGACAGTACGTTTCTTTCGCGTGTGCCAATTTGGATGTCTGCGATTGAAGGTTTTAAAGAAAATCCTTTTTTAGGGAAGAGTCATAATTCATTCCACGGCTTTCATAGTGAATATATAAAGAAAAATTATGCAGGGTTGAAAAAGACTTTTCCATTAGTCGAAAGTGGTATGTATCAGGCCCACAACTTATATGTGGGGCTTCTCTATTCGTGGGGATTGTTTGGGTGTCTTTTGTTTTTTGTTATCGTGTTGCGCAGTGCTTGGAGAAGTTACAAAATAGATTTTTTGTATGGGGTTCTAACAATCGCATTTTTATTTTCCCAAGGTTTTTTTGAGTTTATTCTTCATAGAAAAGACGGGGCATTTATAGTTTTTCTTCCGATTGGTATGTCCTGGGGGTATACCTACCTTCAAAAAGCTCAAACTTTTCGTACGTAATGGTGGTTGGTGAAGGGCCTTCGGCACCACTCAAGTGTCCTACTAGCGTTCTTCTCTGACAGATTCGAGGTACTCGTTAATGGTT
>NZ_JBUDSW010000003.1:0-34533 GCF_054921475.1 Desulfobaculum sp.
TTCCGTGGCAACCTCGTCCCGCTGATGGCATCCCTTGAGAATCTGGAAGTCAGCCCGCAGGGCAAGGCCAAGGTTGTGGTGGACGAAAAGACCGGCACCGTGGTGCTTGGGCGCGACGTTCGCCTGTCCAAGGTGGCAGTGGCCCATGGCAGCCTGCAGATTGTGGTGCGCGAGGGACAGGACGTGTCCCAGCCCACAGCGCCCTTTGGCGGCGGCGAGACCGTGGCTACACCGCAGACCGACATCGCCGTGCAGGAAGAGAACAAGCGCCTCATGCTCATGGAGGGTGCAACCCTTCAGGAACTGGTGGACGGCCTGAACTCCATCGGCGCAACCCCGCGCGACCTTATCTCCATCCTGCGCACGCTCAAGTCCGCTGGCGCTCTGCACGCGGAATTGGAGGTCATCTAAATGGTAGGCCCGAAGCTGAATGCCGAAGCCGCCATGATGCAGGCCGACCAGAGCGAAGCGCTGAAGCGTAAGCTGGGTCTGGATCAGTTGCGGCGACAGCTCGCCACCGGCGAGACGGAAGAAAAGAAGCTCCGCAAGGCATGCGAGGGCTTCGAGGCGGTGTTCATCAATAAGCTGTGGAAGCAGATGCGCACCAATGTCCCGCAGGAGGGCTACCTCCATAGCCGCGAGGAAAAGTTCTACGTGGGCATGTTCGACCAGAAGCTGGCCGAAAAGCTCGCAGACTCCGGGGGCGTTGGCATTGGCGATATGCTGTTCAACCAGCTGCGCGAGCAGCTCCTTGACGGCAGTCGTACCGCGCGCACCGTGCGCAAGTCTCCGGAGGAACTGAATCCGCTGGAGATGCCGGAACGTGCGGATGCGGCGCAGGCCTCGGGCATCAATATCAAAAAGAAGCCGCCCCTTGAGGTGGTTTCCGAACCGGAGGAGGGCGGGGCCAAGCGCCCCGCCGCCCCGGCGCCCGAACCCGTGCGCGAGCCGCAGGCCGTGGTTGATGACGCCGCCGTGGTCGCGTCCGTCAAGAAGGACCGCCTGCCAGCCGCCGCGCCGCCGGAACTGATGGCCAAGGCCATGCAGCTTGCCGCGAGCATCGAGTACCAGCACGCCCGCACCTCGGCCGGCGCGCCCCCGGACCTGAAGGCCGAGCCCGTTGCGGCGCCTGCCGCACCGGTGGAGCGGGGGGCCCTGTCGTGGCCCGCGCTTGGAACGGTGCAGGGTGAATTCGGGTGGCGGACGGACCCGGTGACCGGCGCACGGGAGTGGCACCCCGGCCTTGATATTGCCGGGCGTGAGGGCGACCCCGTGGCCGCATGCTGGGGCGGAAAGGTCGTTTTTGCCGGAGAGCAGGGGCGCTACGGCCAGACCGTGGTCATAGAGCACCCCGGCGGATGGCGCAGTATGTATGGGCACAACCAGAAAAATTTGGTTGAAATTGGTCAGGTTGTCGAAGCTGGTCAGAAAATTGCAACAATGGGAGATACCGGGAGCGCACCCGGAACGATTCTCCACTTTGAACTGCGCCAGGGCGATCAGGCCATGAACCCGGAGCGCGTCCGGGAGACCATGCAGGCCGTGGCGTCCGCAGACGACAACGCATAAACGGAGCGCGTACATGTTGAGCCGAATCAAGGAAAACATACACCGCCAGAACAAGGCGATGGATTTCCTCCATGAATTGCTTGAGGAAGAATTTTCCCATCTTACGGGCCACGATCCCCAGCAGGTGACCAGCATCGAGCTGTCCCTGCAGGAGCTGTTGCGCCAGATTGCCATGGAGCGCGTCTACCTGCGCCAGCTGGTTACGGAAATGGTCCCCGAGGCGGCGAACATGGCCGACCTGACCGCCACGCTGACGCCCGAGGAGGCCGCCCCCATTCAGGACGTGCTGGACGAGGTGGACGCCAAGGAGCAGGTCTGCGCCGTACAGGCGGAGAAGAATGCCCAGCTTGCCGTCGCCCTTGTGGAGCAGAGCACCAGCATGCTGGAGTTCATGCACCAGCAGATTCAGCCCAAGCAGGAAAACACCTACGGCCGCAGTGGACGCTACGCCAAGCACCACCCCCAGGCCGCGCTGCTTAAAGGGAGGCTCTAATGCCCGGAGTCAACTCGATTCTCGACATCGGTAAACTGGGTCTTTTCGCGTCTCAGTCGGCAATCGAGGTCACCGGCAACAATATCTCCAACGTTAACACCCCCGGGTACAGCCGTCAGCGCGTTAACCTCGAAGAGGCTATCAGCATTGACTATCGTCCCGGCCAGATGGGAACGGGTGTTCGCGCAACGGAGGTTGTCCGGTATTTCGACGAGTTCGTTGAGCAGCAGTTTACGGTGAAGGTTGCCGACAGAAGCCGCTGGGACGCCCTGTGGCAGAACCTGCGCAGCGTCGATGGCCTGTTTAACGAAAGCTCCACCCGCGGCATCAGCTCGTCTATGGACCAGTTCTTTAACGACTGGCAGGACCTGTCCGCCCCCGGGTCGGCGCAGGCCAAGCGCGAAGCGCTGCTTGGCAACACCCGCACGCTGCTGAGCGCCATCCACACGGCGCAGTCCGACATGGAGCGCATGCAGCAGCAGATGAACGGCTTCATTGAGCAGGAAGTGGAAGATATCAACAATCTCATCCACGACATTGCCGCTGTGAACGCCGAAATCGCCATCCATCACGATCCGGGCAAGAACAACGCCAACTCGCTGCTGGACCAGCGCACCCAGCTGGTGCGCGATCTCGCCAACCGTATGGACATCGATTACATCGACAACGGTGGCGGCAACTTCACGGTGCTGACCAAGGCCGGGCACACCCTTGTGGACGGCAATCAGACCTATGAAATTACGATGGAGAACGCTAAGACCGTCGCGAACCTGACCCCCGGTTCCGGCTTTGATGGCGAAATCTACTTCGAAGGCAGCGACGACTTTGAGTACACCGTTGAGGTGCTCACTGATGGCGATGTCTCCAGCGGCGCAGGCGCGGCAACCTTCCGCGTGTCCCTTGACGGCGGCCGGACGTGGATGACCGATGAAGACGGCAACGAAAAGCATTTTTCCGCCCGCCCCGAGGGGGGCAAGGTCAGCGTCGGCGACCTGAACATCTGGTTCGGTGAAAAAAGCGACGCCGGAACCGCCCCCGGTACAGATCTTTCGGCCGGAGACTCCTTTACCATCGTGCCCAAGGCGGGCCTGTACTGGTACAAGAATACCTCCACGGCCATGAACATCACGCCGCAGTCCTACAGCAACGGCGCAGACGACAAGCGTCGCCTGACCGGCGGTTCCCTGACCGGGTACTTCCACTTCCGCGACCAGCACGTGGGCAAGTACAAGGACCGTTTGGACGCCCTTGCCAAGTCGCTGGCGTGGGAAGTGAACCGCCTGCATTCGCAGGGCGTTGGCGAGCAGAAGTTCACCGATGTGACGGGGACCTACACCGTCAACTCCTCGTCCGTGGCCCTTGGCAGCAACTCGTCGGGCCTTGCCTTTGGCGACAAGCTCCAGAAGGGCAACGTGGAGATGTTCGTCTACGACTCCACGGACGGTTCTGTGATTTCCAGCGGCGCGCTGGACTTTGGCGGCGGCGCAAGCTTTGACCCCGCCGTGCATACGCTGGACGATGTGGCAACGGCCATCAACAACACCTTTGGCGCCAACGTGACAGCGTCCGTCTCCAACGGGCAGCTGCGCATTCAGAGCGACGACCCCGATGTGGAGTTCGCCTTTGGTTCGGACTCGTCCGGTCTGCTGGCCGGCCTTGGCATCAACACGTATTTTCAGGGCAGCAGCGCCAGCGACCTTGAGCTGAACGCCGCCATTGTCAAGGACCCTGAACTGCTGGCCATGGGGCACGTCAACGGCGCGGGCGAGGCAAACCTCGGTGACCGCGTGACCGCCACCAATATTGCCAAGCTCAAGGACAAGGACGTTGGCATCAGCACCAGTCGCGAGGGGCGCACGGAACAGACCCTGAACGAATACTACAACAACATCGTCGGAACCGTTGGTGCGGATACCTCGGCCGCCGAATACAACTACAAGTTCAACAACACGCTGGCCCAGAATCTTGAAGACCGACAGGAAGAGGTCTCCGGAGTCAACCTCGACGAGGAAATGGGCAATCTTATCAAGTTTCAGCATTCCTACACGGCGGCGGCAAAGCTGATAACCACCGCCGACCAGATGCTGCAAACCGTGCTGGCACTCAAGAACTAGGAAGGTTCACGTCATGCCTATCAGAGTTTCACACAGGAGCCGTTTCACGTTCTTCATCGGCAACATGAATTCTTCGCTTGCCGACTTGATGGAACTGAACACGCAGGCCGCCACCCAGAAGAAGATCAACAAGCCCTCGGACAATTCGTCCGGTATGGTGCAGGTGCTGGACCACCGCAACACCCTGAACTCCATCGCGCAGTATCAGGAGAACGTCACCAACGCCAAGGGCTGGTTGGCCGTGGCCGACGACAAGCTCACCAAGGCCAACGAAATCCTGACGCAACTGCGCGGGCTGGCCGAGCAGGCCGCAACGGGCACGATAAGCGACGACAACCGCGAGCAGGCCAGCTACGAGGCGCGCCAGCTGCTGGACGAGCTTATCGCCCTTGGCAACACCGAGTATCAGGGCAACTACATCTTTTCCGGCCACAAGACGGACACGCAGGCCTATGAGCGTGCCCTGTGGGTGACGGACAGCGATGGCAATTCCACGGACGCAAACGGCGACCCGCAGTTCTCCGTGACTGGTGGGCTGGAGCGTTCCGCCATTGTGCGTTTTCTGGATACCGGCGACATCGGCGGCGGCTCCGCCATCGACTACGAGTACTCCACTGACGGTGGCCGTACCTTCTCCTCCGGAACCATCCCGGCAGGCGCGGGCGACAAGACCATCACCATAGGCGGCGCGCAGTTGACGCTCAATGACGGCATGCACGTGGACGCGGTGGATACCAGTGTGGACTCCACCAACAACAACGGCACCACCCTGTGGGTTCGTCCCTCGGCCCGCTACAAGGGCGACGACGTGGACTCCATCAGCGTGCAGGATTTTGGCAATCTGCCTGCGGGCATGAGCGCCAGCGCGGCGGGCGTATTCGGCGGCAACGTGACGGTGCGTGTGGACTCGGGCAATACCCTGACCGCGGGCAACACGGTGGAGTATTCCTACTCCATGGACGGCGGCGCAACGTGGGAGACGGGGCAGACCGCCACGGTGGCCGCCGACGGTGAACTGACCTTTAATGTGCCCGGCGGTCACCTGGACCTTGCCGGCGGCGCAGCGGGCGATACCATCTCCACGGACAGCCAGTTCCTCGTGCGGCCGCGCTCGGGAAAAATCGATCTGCAAATAGGTCCTAACGAGTCGATTGAAATAAATAATATTGGCAAAGATATCTTTGGCGGTGTATATGCATCACCAAGCGGGAGTGGAGTCACTCTTGCCACCGGATTGCCTCTGGACCAGAACATGTTCGACGTCATCGGGGAGATGGTGGGCTATCTGGAGACGAACAATCAGCAGGGTTGTCAGGAGAGTTTGGAGCAGATTGATGCTGTGTCCAAGCACATCCTGACCAATGCCGCCCGTGTTGGCGCGGCGGAAAACCGCCTGCAGATTACCGAGAACACCCTCGGCGCTCTGAAGCACAACGAAACGAGCAGACTGTCCGACGTAGAGGATGCTGACGTCAGTGAACTGATGACCCAGCTGGCCAACCAGCAAATCATCTACGAGACGGTGCTCAGGTCGTCGTCCATGATCATGAGGATGAGTCTGGCGAACTTCATGTAATGAATCGCCGCCCCGGCCGCCTCTGGTATAACCCGGGCGGCTTATGGTAAACTTTTACGCACTCGGGATGACATGCTCATCTTAACACGACGCCCAGGGGAGAGCATCTACCTTGGGGACGACATCAAGATAACCGTCCTCAGCGTGCAGGGGAAGCAGATCAAAATCGGGCTGGAAGTGCCCGATGATCTGCCAGTGTATCGTGAGGAAGTGTATTTACGGGTTCAGGAGCAAAATAAGCTCGCCCTCCAACTGTCAGATCAGGATTTGTTCGCCGCGACACAGCTATGGCAGACAGAAAAGAAGAAAAAGTGATCCAGACACGGCTCGGTACGCTGACCGTGGACATGGAGCGTGTGATTGCCTTTCCGCGCGGGCTTATAGGCTTTGAGGACTGCAAGCAGTTCAGCCTTGTGCAGCTTCGCGAGGATTCGCCTTTTCTCATCCTGCAGAGCATTACGCATCCGGAGCTTGGCCTGCTTGTGGCCGACCCGTTTTCGTTTATGCAGGACTACAACATCAAACTCGGCAACGCCGAACAGAAAATCCTGCAGCTGGACAGCGCGGAACAGGTGGCGGTGCTGGTGACCGTCAACATCCCGCAGGGCAAGCCGGAGCATACCGCGCTGAACCTGACGGGCCCCATTATGGTCAACCATCAGGCCCGCATTGGCCTGCAGGTGCCGCAGGTGGATTCCAAGTACCCCAGCAGGTACTACATTCACGGAGAGGGTGGGGAGCTTCCCGCGCCCGGCACAGAGGTGCCTTCGGCAGGGCAGAAGGATGAGACCGGGGGAACCGGACCCGCCGACTAGATCAGCAGGTCCAGATCCTCCTCAACGATCTTTTGCGCGGTTTTGCGGGTGTCCGGAACGTATTCTCCCGCATCAACCTGCGCCTTGATGGCCAGAACCTTGGCGCGGCGGACTTCCGGAGCCGTCTGCGCCTCGCTCAGGGCGGAACTGTAGAGCTTGCCTTCAGAGGACAATTCTACGGAGTCGCCCTTTTTCGTATGGGCGCTGGATGAGCGCCCCTTGCCGGGGCCTGAACCGGGTTTCTCGACCTGCTCATAGGTCTTGAGCCCGGTGAGCGGTCCGAGTATTTTCATGGTTTCTCCCCCCTTTTCGCATTGCAGCTAGAGCATCGTGTCGTCGACCTTTTCGAGAGTGATGTCCCACAGGCGCTTGATGATGAGGTTCCGCTCTTCGATTGAGACTTCTTCGGGGCCGTCCTCAGTGAGCTTGTAGATGCGCATGTCGGCCTCGCCCGGAGGATAGGTCAGCTCAATGCTGTTTCCGAACTCGGCTTCAAGCGCGGCGCGAATCTCTTGTACAACGGTGTTGTCGCTACCCGCAGCCATAAGGTTTTCAATGATTTCCCGAGAAACTTGCTCTACCAGCATACGCCGCTTGGCCAGACGGGATATCTGGACGTCGTCCTCGGCGGCAGTCGCCGCAAGCGATTGCTTGAAGCGTTCCAGACGCCGGGCACTGGTCAGTTGCCGCCCGTAGGTCCGAAGCATTGTTTTGAGCTGATATGAGTTTGCCGTCACGTACTGGTTCCCTCTTGCCTGTGGTATCGGCATGGATTGAACGAATCTTTAGGAAAAAATACAGGAAAAATGAAAAAATTTCATTCCGGGGGTATATTCCTGTCGGGAAAGGATCACGATTCTTGAATAGTAGACGGGTTTTGTCTAGGTAAGGACTTCTATGCTGAATGATATCAAGAAGATTTTCATCGTGACGAAGGCCCGCGACGCTCAGGCGGCGGACCTCGCCGTCGAGATAGCTGGCTGGCTGGACGCCCACGGCGTCACTTCCGAAACCGTGGAGCATCACCGGGGGCTGGGCAGTCTGCCGTGCACTGTGAACGGGTGCGACCTTGTCCTTGTCCTTGGCGGCGACGGCACCATGCTGGGCGTTGCCCGCGAGGTGGCGGGCACGTCGCCCATGCTGGGGCTGAACCTCGGGCGGCTTGGCTTTTTGACGGAAGTCCCCCGCGACAGCTGGCAGGATTTTTTGACCAGCCTGCTGGCGGGCCGTATGCAGGTCCGCAGGCGTCTGGCGCTGTCCTACAGTGTGGCGCACGCGGACGGCAGGCAGACGGCGGGTACCGTCATCAACGACATTGTGGCCAACCGGGGCTGCTTGGCGCGGCTCATCAACCTGACCGTGCGCGTGGACGGCGAAAGCCTTGGCACCATGCGCGCCGACGGGTTGGTGCTCTCCACGCCGACAGGCTCCACCGCTTATTCCATCTCCGCGGGTGGTCCCATTGTGCATCCGGATATTGAGGCCGTCACCGTGACCCCTATTTGTCCGTTCATGAACACCTTCCGCCCCATGGTGCTGCCCGCCGCCAGCCGCATTGAAGTGGTGGTGGAGGACCCGGACCCGGAAGTGTTCCTGACCATCGACGGGCAGGAGTGCGTCGCCCTTGGGCAGGGGGATGTGATTACCGTGCACAAGGACGAAATGGGCCTGCTGCTCGTGGAACCGGAGGCCCCGACATATCTGACCCGCCTGCGCGCCAAGGGTGTTATAGAGTACACCCGCTGACCACGCTTATCCTCTGACCTCTCATCGGGAGCGACAATGTTTCGATATGCAAGGCTACTGGCCCTGATTCTGCTCTTTTCGCTTTTTGGCTGTGCCAAACCCCCAGCGCCGCCGCTGACCTTCGTTTCCGACGACAATGCCGCCCGCCAGACCGCAGAGCGCATGCGCCCGGCTGGGCAGGATATGCAGTCGTGGATGGACATGGAGGAGGGCGTGCGCCGCAGTTTGGCGTATGTGTCCGTCAAGCCGCAGGGCGCGACGGCGGTGCGTGTGGAGGACTTCTCCCTGACGTGGGGCGAGCTGCGCCGCAGTCTGGAGGAGCTTTTGGAGGTGCTGCCGCGCCTCGACGCGGAGCCGGACCTGTTGGCGGAGCATTTTCGGTGGTACCGCCTGTCGCAGGGCGCGCTGATGACGGGCTATTACGCGCCCTACATCGAGGCCAGCCCCGTGCGGACCCCGGAATACCGCTATCCACTTTACGGCGTGCCTGAAGACTTGCACACGCTGGACCTTGGCGACTTTCACCATCGCTGGAAGGGTCAGCGCCTTGTCTACCGCATGGAAAACGGCAAGCCCGTCCCGTACTACGACCGTCAGGAAATCGACTTTGAAGGCGCGCTGCGCGGACGGGGCGAGGAAGTGGCGTGGGCCAAGAATATTGTCGATGTATTCTTTTTGCAGATTCAGGGCTCCGGCCTGCTGCACTACCCGGACGGCACCAAGCACCACATCCTGTACGCCGGAAAAAATGGCCGCAAGTATGTGAGCCTTGGCAAAATACTTATCCAGCGCGGTATGCTGACCCGCGAAGGCGTCAGCATGAAGAGCATTCGCGACTATTTGGCCGAGCATCCCGAGGAAATTCCCGATTTGCTCGCCACCAATCCAAGCTATGTTTTCTTCCGAGTTGGGACCGATGGACCCTACGGCGCGATGGGGAAATTGTTGACGCCGAAGGTTAGCGTGGCTACAGACCCTAAGTTTCTGCCGCTTGGTTCGGTGCTGGCCTTTGAGGCGGACTTCCCGCCGGAGGCGCCGGGCGAGGAGGGCGAACGCATCGCCGGTCTGGGGCTGGCGCAGGATACGGGCGGCGCCATCAAGGGCGCGCGGCTCGACTGGTACTGCGGCAGTGGCCCGGATGTCGAATATTTTGCCGGACACATCAAGGCTCCGGCTTCCGTGTATATGCTTGTAAGCAAAGAGGTTCTGAAACGATGACAAGACCCGGCTTCGCCGAGTTGAAGAAGACGCTTGAGGAATGCTTCGCCGAGCAGGTCGCCTATGTTGCGGACTGGCATACGGCCGAGCCCGAGGACATTGACGTTCCCGAGGGTGAGGCCACGCCCGCGACCCTTCGCGCCCTCATCGCGCGCGAGCATCTGCGCAATTACCGCCTGTGGCACGTCGAGGACGAAGCCCGCCGCAAGGACGTCGGCCCCGAAATCATCGCCCAGTGCAAGCGCGATATCGACGGGCTGAACCAGTCCCGCAATGATTATATGGAAAAGGTGGACGCCTGCATTGTGGAGCTCGTTTTGCCGCACCTGCCGCAGAATGCCGCCGAGCGGTACAATACCGAAACCATCGGCGCGGCGGTGGACAGACTGTCCATCATCAGCCTGAAGATGTTCCACATGCGCGAGCAGACCGAGCGCGCGGACGTCAGCGAGGAGCACATCCGCTCCTGCCAGCAGAAGCTGGCCGTTCTGCAGGAGCAGAGCGCGGACCTGCAACGCAGCGTTCTGGAGCTTGTGGATGACTACGCCGAAGGCCGCAAGCGCCCCAAGGTCTATTATCAGTTCAAGATGTACAACGATCCCAGCCTGAACCCGGCCGTGTACGGTGCGGCTCAGGCCGCGTCCAAATAGAGCGGAGGTTACGATGGCCCAGTACGAAGCCGTCATCGGGCTGGAGGTTCACGCCCAGCTCAAGACGAAGTCCAAGCTCTTCTGTTCCTGCTCCACGCAGTTCGGCAAGGAGCCGAACTCCAACGTGTGCCCCGTGTGCACCGGCCAGCCCGGCAGCCTGCCGGTCCTGAACCGCCGCGCCGTGGAATACGCCACCAAGATGTCCCTCGCCATCGGCTGCACGGTGAACGAGCGCTCCATCTTTGCGCGCAAGAACTACTTCTACCCCGATCTGCCCATGGGGTACCAGATTTCCCAGTTCGACCTGCCCATTGCCGAGCACGGCAAGGTGGACATCGACGTGGACGGCGCAAAGAAGACCATCGGCGTCACGCGCATCCATATGGAGAACGACGCGGGAAAAAGCGTGCATTCGCAGGCGGATAACGCCAGCTACGTGGACCTGAACCGTGCCGGAACGCCGCTCATCGAGATTGTTTCCGAGCCGGACATGCGCTCCCCCGAGGAAGCCGTGGCCTACCTGCGCTCCCTGCATTCCATCCTGCTGTACCTCGGCATCTGCGACGGCAACATGGAGGAGGGCAACTTCCGCTGTGACGCCAACGTTTCCATCCGCCCCGTGGGGCAGGAAGAGTTCGGCACCCGCGCAGAGCTGAAGAATATGAACTCCTTCCGCAACGTCCAGCGCGCCATTGCCTACGAAATCAGCAGGCAGGAAGATTTGCTGGACGACGGCGAGGCCGTGGTGCAGGAGACCCGCCTCTTTGACGCCGACAAGGGCGTGACCCGCTCCATGCGTGGCAAGGAAGAGGCGCACGACTACCGCTATTTCCCGGACCCGGACCTTGTGCCGCTGGTGCTGGACCACGAGTGGGTGGAAGAGCTCCGCGCCGGTCTGCCTGAGTTGCCCGCCGCGCGCCGCGTCCGGTTCATTGAGCAGTACGGCCTGCCGGAAAGCGACGCCGAGCTGCTTACCGGCGACCGCGCCCTTGCCGACTACTTTGAAAAGACCGTGGCCGCCTATGACCAGCCGAAAAAGGTCTGCAACTGGATTTCTACGGACATCCTGCGCATGGTCAACGAATGCGGCGGCTCCATCGCGTCCTGCGGCCTTGCGCCCGAGGATTTTGCCACGCTGGTGCGCATTGTGGACGAGGGCGTCATCAACCAGAAGGTGGGCAAGAACGTGCTTGGCGAACTCTTTGCCGAGGGCGGCGACCCCGAAGCCTACGTCAAGGACAAGGGCCTTGTGCAGATTTCCGACACCAGCGCCCTTGAGACGGCGGTGGACGAAGTCATTGCGGACAACCCGTCCGAGGTGGAGGCCTTCCGCGGCGGCAAGACGAAGCTCATGGGCTTCTTTGTCGGCCAGGTGATGCGCAAGACCAAGGGACAGGCCAACCCCAAACTGGTGAATCAGATTCTGGCCGACAAGCTCAAATAGCCGGAGGAACAGCATGGATTGGCATATTCAGTATTCGGACGAGAAAGCGTGCCTGATGCTTCTGGACCAGCGCTACCTGCCCGGCAGGGAAGACTGGTACGCCTGCACCGACACGCAGAGCACCATCTACGCCCTGCAGACCATGGTGGTGCGCGGCGCGCCCGCCATTGGCGTTACCGCGGCCTATGGCTGCTGGCTTGCCGCGCGCGAGGCAGCGGGCGAGGGCTGGCGCGAGCGTCTGGACCAGCTGCTGACGGACCTTGAAAACGCCCGCCCCACAGCAGTGAACCTGCGCTGGGCCGTGCGCCGTATGCGCGCCGCGTGGGCAGAGCGTCCGGAGCTTGACCATGCCGGTCTGTGCGCCTTTTGGCTGGAGCTTGCACAGCATATCCATGACGAGGACAAGCGGTTGTGCCGTCTTATCGGCACGCACGGCGCGGCTGTCCTCGACGACGGTGACACGGTGATGACCCACTGCAACGCGGGCGCGCTGGCCACGGCGGACTACGGGACCGCCCTCGGCGTTATCCGCGGCGCGGTGGACGCGGGCAAGAGCATCAGCGTCATCGCCAACGAGACCCGTCCCTTCCTGCAGGGCGCCCGCCTGACGGCGTACGAACTGCACAAGGACGGCATCCCGGTGAAGGTTGCCTGCGACAACGCCTGCTCCCTGCTCATGAAGCGCGGGCTTGTGGACAAGGTGGTGGTGGGTGCGGACCGCATCGCCGCCAACGGCGACGCCGCCAACAAGATTGGCACCAGCGGCGTGGCCATCCTTGCGCGGCACTATGGCGTTCCCTTCTACGTGGCGGCCCCGCTGTCCACCATCGACAGGGAAACGCCAACGGGAGACGACATCCCCATTGAGGACCGCACCCCGCGTGAGGACACCCACGTAGGTGACCACCAAATCACGCCCGACGGGGTGGGGGTGTTCAATTATGCGTTCGACGTGACCCCCGCCGAGATGATAGCGGGTATCGTCACAGAACGCGGCGTGCTGCGTCCGCCCTTCGGACCAGCCATCGCCGCCGCGTTTTCAGAGCGTGACGCCGAGGAAGCCGCAGTATAGTCTTTCCGTGCGCACCAAGTGCACACGGCCCTAAGGACGACGGTGCGGGCCGGGAGGGGGAAACCCCGGTCCCGGCCCGCTTTCGTGTTCAAAACCGCATAAAATTCGAGTACAACGGTATTATTATGTTACCGACAATAGCCCTTATAGGACGCCCCAATGTGGGCAAGTCCACCTTGTTCAACAGACTGATTCGCAGGCAGAAGGCGCTGACGCACGACCTGCCCGGCGTCACGCGCGACCGCATCTACGGCGAAGTCCGTGCCACGGAAAAGCCCTTTGCCCTTGTGGACACCGGCGGTCTGGTCATGGACGAGAACGAAAACTTTGAGCAGGAAATCCTCCAGCAGGCGCACGAGGCCATTGCGGAATCGCAGGTCATCCTGCTGGTGGTGGACGGCAAAAACGGCCTGAACCCCGTTGACGAACAGGTCGCCCGCGACCTGCGCGAAAGCGAAAAGCCCGTTCTGCTGGTGGTCAACAAGGTTGACGGTTACGAGAAGGAAGACCTCGCCATCGAGTTCCATTCCCTCGGCCTTGACCTCATCCCCATCAGCGCCGCCCACGGCTACAACGTGCCGGACCTGCTGGAGCGCGTTGGCGAACTGATTGACGGCACCGGCTTTGACTACAACGCCTACGAAAATGCCGAGGAAGACGCCGGGCTTCGCCTTGCCATGGTGGGCCGCCCCAACGCGGGCAAGTCCTCCATCTGCAACGCCATGCTGGGCGAAAAGCGCTTCATCGTCAGCGACCGCGCGGGTACCACGCGCGACAGCGTGGACGTGACCTTTGAACGTGGCAGCCGCCGCTACACCTTTGTGGACACCGCCGGTGTGCGCCGCAAGGGCAAGATTTCCGACTCGCTGGAGCGCTTCTCGGTGCTGCGGTCCCTCAAGGCGTCCAAAAATGCGCAGGTGGCTGTGCTCACCCTCGACGCCGAGGATGGCGTGACCCTGCAGGACAAAAAGCTGCTGTCGTTCCTCGACCGCGAGAAGACGCCGCTTATTCTGGTCGTCAACAAGATGGACCTCATCCCCAAGGACAAGCGCGACAAGGTCAAAAAGTACTTCAAGGAAGAACTGCGCATTGCCCCCCATGTGCCCATCGTCTACACCTCCGCCGTGACCAAGGCTGGCCTTGGCGGACTGTTGCCGCTGGCGGACAAGCTGTGGCAGGAGTGCCAGATTCGCGTGACCACGGGCGTACTGAACCGCAGCCTGCAGGACGCCATCACCCGGCACCAGCCGCCGGTGGTCAAGCGCCGCCGTGCGAAGTTCTACTACCTGACGCAGACGGATATTACGCCGCCCACCTTCGTGTTCTTTGTGAACAATCCGGACCTCGTGAAGGCGTCTTACCAGCGCTATCTGGAGAACCAGCTTCGGAAGTCCTTTGGCCTTAAAATGGCCCCGATGCAGGTGTATTTCCGCTCCAGCCACGACAAGAACAAGAAGAAGTAGCGCTTTCTGTAGCATCTCCGGCACTTGAACGGTTTTGCCGTCTTGACCGGACCAGAGGAATTTCATACCGTTTCCCGATTGCTTGACAATCCGAGATGAAGGCCCCGTTCGCGATTTCCGTGGACGGGGCCAAGAACTCGACGCTACGCATAGGGAGAAATACGAATGGTTCAGCAAGTGGAAAGCATCTGGTTCGACGGCAAACTCGTGCCTTGGAATGAGGCACAGGTTCACGTCCTGACACATACCCTGCACTACGGCTGTGGCGTGTTTGAGGGGATTCGCGCCTACAAGCTGGCAGACGGCGGCTCTGCCGTGTTCCGCCTGAAGGAGCACGTGCACAGGCACTTCAACTCCGCCAAAATCTTGGAAATGCAGATTCCCTTCACCGAGGACGAAATCTGCGACGCCATCCTTGAGACGCTGCAGGCCAACAAGATGGACGAGGGCTACATCCGCCCGCTGTCCTTCATCGGCGCTGGCGCTATGGGCGTCTTCCCCGGCGACAACCCCATCCAGACCATCATCGCAACGTGGCCTTGGGGGGCGTATCTGGGTGAAGAGGCGCTCGACAAGGGCATCCGCGTCAAGACCTCCAGCTTTACCCGTCACCACGTCAACGTGATGATGACCAAGGCCAAAACCAGCGGCAACTACGTCAACTCCGTGCTCGCCAAGCGCGAGGCACTGGCCGACGGCTACGACGAAGCCCTGATGCTCGACACCGAGGGCTACGTGTCCGAAGCCACGGGCGAGAACATCTTCATCGTGCGCGGCGACACCATCAAGACCACGCCGCTGACCTCCGTCCTCGACGGCCTGACGCGCAACAGCATCATCACCGTGGCTAAGGACCTTGGCTACGAGATTGTGGAACAGCGCTTCACCCGCGATGAGCTGTACTCCGCCGATGAGGCGTTCTTCTGTGGCACCGCCGCCGAGGTGACCCCCATCCGCGAGGTGGACCGCCGCCAGATTGGTGCCGGCACCGGTGGCCGCATCACCAAGCATCTGCAAACGGAATACTTCAAGGTCGTGAAGGGCGAGAATCCGAACTACGCCCACTGGCTGGACCGCTACACGGTATAGCCTGACGGCCCGGAGATATTGAGCCGGACTCAGAGAGCCGGACATATCGAAACGAACAGCCGCGCCGCGCCCGCATCCCGGGCGCGGCGCATATGACAAGGACCACATGAGCCAGTCCCACCTGACGCACAAGTACCGCCCGCAGAGCTTTTCCGACGTGGCCGGACAGGAAACCATCAAGGCTATCCTGTCCCGCGCCGCTGCAACGGGAAAGATTGCCCCGGCCTACATGTTTTCCGGCACGCGCGGTGTCGGCAAGACCACCATCGCCCGCATCTTCGCCAAAGCCATCAACTGCGAGCACGGCCCCGCGGCGGAACCCTGCAACGAGTGCGTGCACTGCCGCCAGATTGCCGCCGGCGCTGCCGTGGATGTGGCCGAGATTGACGGTGCGTCCAACACCGGCGTTGACGACGTGCGAAGCCTCAAGGAAGACGTGGGCTTTGCGCCCATCGACTGCCGCTACAAGGTCTTCATCATTGACGAAGCGCACATGCTTTCCAAAAGCGCCTTCAACGCGCTGCTGAAAACGCTGGAGGAGCCGCCTGCGCACGTCACCTTCATCATGGCCACCACAGAGCCGCATAAATTCCCGCCCACCATCATCAGCCGCTGCCAGCACTACACCTTTCAGCGCCTGACGCAGAAGGGGCTGGAAGCGCACCTGACGAACGTCCTGCAGGCCGAAAGCCTTGGCTGTGAGCCAGAGGCCGTGTCCCTTATCGCGCGGCGCGGCGCAGGCAGTGTGCGTGATTCCATGTCCCTGATGGGGCAGGTGTTGGCCCTTGGCGGCGACACCCTGACCACTGACGACGTGCGTACCGTCCTTGGCCTTGCCGGACGCGATATCATGTTCCGGCTCATGGAGGCCCTGCACGCCCGCGACTGTGTGGGCGTGTCCCAGATTTTGGCGGAGATTCTTGATCAGGGTCTGGACCTTGGATTTTTCCTGCGCGAACTCACCGAAGCGTGGCGCACGCTGTTTCTGCTGGCCCAATCCGGCGAGCGGGCGCTGACCGTTCTGGACATTCCAGAAGAGGAAGCGCGCCAGTGGATGGAGTGGGTGCCGCGTTTTTCCGTTGCGCATATTCATGCCTGCTGGCAATTGACTTTGGAAGGGCAGCAGCGCGTGCGGCAGAGCTTAGAGCCTGCCCTTGCCCTTGAACTGCTGCTGCTCAACCTTGCCTACCTGCCCGAGCTTGTTGGGCTGGAGAGTGCGGGAACCGGCAGCACGCCCCCAGCCCCCGCACCGGGGAGCGGCGGCGCCGCGCCGAGCGGTGCGGCCAGTCCGGCGTCTGGCGGCGCTGGCGCTCCGCCCGTACAGGGCGGGGGCATGCAGAGCGCGCCCAAGAGTCGGCCCACTGCCCCGCAGCAGGCCGCGCCGCGTCAGGCTCCGCCGCGTCCACAGCAGGCCGAAGCCGTGGCTGTGGCCGAACCGCCGCGCCCGGTGGTGGAGCAGAGCGCTCCGGCCCAGACGCCGCGCCAACTGGGCGACCCGGCCATATCGCGCCGCGAACAGCGCCGCAGCGCCCCGCAGCCGGCGCGGACCTATGCCTCAACCGAAGGTCTGCCCCAGGTCCCCGCTGGTCCCAAGACGTGGGAGACGTTTTTGGACTATGCGGAAGAGGCCAAGCAGGCAACCGGGCGGGGCATTACCGGCCTGCGTCAGGTCAAGGCCACTGTGTCCGGCGGGACCTTGCTGCTGCATTGCAACAACAAGTTCCATTGCGAGCAGATTAAGGCCGATAGCTCCTTTTCATTTTTGCAGGAGCTGGTTCGCGAGTTTTTCGGACCGGAGTGCACCATTGACTTCCGGTTCCAGACCAAGGAGCGGAAAAACCGCTCGCAAATCAAGGATGAGGTGAGCCGTCATCCTGTCGTCGAAGATATGATGAAGGAATTCGACGCACAGGTCGTCAGCGCCGGACCGCGTACGGACGCGGCGCAGGACGGCGGCTCTGGCCCCAACGCCAATTGATATACCGCTTGTAAGGAGATACACGATGAAAGGCATGAACGACCTGATGCGTCAGGCCCAGATGATGCAGCGCAAGATGAGCAAGCTCCAGGAAGAGATGGAGGACCGCACCGTTGAAGCCTCCGCCGGTGGCGGCATGGTGACCGTCGAGGCCACCTGCTCCGGTTCCGTCAAGGCGCTTAAGATTGATCCTTCCGTTGTGGACCCCGAAGACGTTGAAATGCTGCAGGACCTCATCCTCGCCGCCATCAACGAAGCCGTGAAAAAGGGGAAGGACACCCAGCAGGCCGAGATGCAGGGCCTCACCGGCGGCATCAATATCCCCGGCATGTTCTAGGGGGCGACCGTGCAGCAGCTCCCGGAACCGCTGAAGGCGGTTGTTGACCAGTTGGCGCAGTTGCCGGGGCTGGGCCCGAAGTCCGCTCTGCGCGCGGCGCTGACCATCCTCAAGTGGCCACGGCCCCGCGCCAGCGCCCTTGGGCAGAGCGTGCTCGACCTGCGGGAAAAGCTGTGCATCTGTGAGCAGTGCGCCAGCCTGTCCGATTCTACGCCCTGCAGCATCTGTGCAGACGCCGCCAGAAACGACGATGAACTCATGGTCGTGGCGGAGTGGGATAGCCTCATCGCCATTGAGGATGGCGGATTTTTCAAGGGCAAGTATCTTGTCCTTGGCGGTCTGCTTGCCCCGCTGGATAACGTCAGCACCCAGAACCTTGAAATCGGCCGATTGCGCAAGCGCCTCGACGAGGGCCGCATCCGCGAGGTTATCCTCGCCCTTGGCACCACCCTCGACGCGGAAGCAACGGCAACCTACATCAAGGAATTGGTGGAAAAGAACTACCCCGGCGTGAACGTAACGCGTCTGGCACAGGGCATCCCCTTGGGGTCCGAGGTCAAGTACATTGACCGCGAGACGCTCCGCCAGTCGCTGGAGTTCCGCCAGAAGCTGTGATGGCCGCAGTCCTTGACGCGTCCGCGAACACATGAGACGTAGCCGGGTGGATTCCCAGAAGTAGGGAATCCCCCGGTTTTTCTTTTTATTCTTTCAGGAGTCCTGCGGCCATGTCCGATACACTGAAGGCCGAGATTAAAAATATAGTCTTCCACAATCCGTCCAACGGCTACCTCGTGGCGCGCGTCGTCAGCGAGGGGCAGCCCGGCGTCATCACCATTGTTGCCACCATGCCCGAACCGCACCCCGGCGAAATGATGACCCTGCACGGCCAGTGGAAGGAGCATCCCCGCTTTGGCCGTCAGTTTCAGGTGGAGACGTGGGAGCAAGTCATGCCCGCCACGCTCAACGGCATCCGGCGCTATCTCGGCTCCGGCATGGTCAAGGGTATTGGTCCCGTGCTGGCAACGCGGCTGGTGGACGCCTTTGGCAAGGACGTTCTCGACATCCTCGAAAACGACCCGGAAAAGCTGCTCACCGTAGAGGGGCTTGGCCGCAAGAAGCTTGAGGCTATCAAGGTCTCGTGGGATGCCCAGCTTGAGGTGCGAAACCTCATGATTTTCCTGCAAAGCCACAACGTCCCGCCCACTTACGCCGCGCGCATCTTCAAGCGCTACGGCAACGGCGCCGTGGCGAAGCTCAAGGAAAATCCCTACGAGCTGGCCTACGAGATTCGCGGTGTGGGCTTCAAGACCGCCGACAGCATGGCCCTCAAGCTGGGCTTTGCCGAAACAGCCCCCCAGCGCATGGAGGCCGCGGTCATCTACGCGCTGTTTTCCGCCAGTGAGAAGGGGCACCTGTTTCTGCCCGTTGAAAAGCTCATCGACGCCGTGGACAAGCTCATCGGCGGGGTGGACCCGCAGTGCATTGAGGACGCCGTGTCCGCGTTGGAAGGGCGCAAGCGCGTAGCCGTGGAGTCCCTGCCCGCGCAGGACGTGGAGCGGGCCGTCTACCTGATGCATTTTTACCGGCACGAACGGGAGATTGCCTCGCGCTTCCTTGCGCTGTGCGAGCACCCGACGCCCATGGACCTTGAAAAGATCCGCCGCCTGCTGCCGCAGCTGGAGGTGGACGAGGACATCCAGCTCTCCAGCGAGCAGCGCGACGCCGTGCTTGGCGGATGCGAGAACAAGGTCTTCGTGGTCACGGGCGGACCGGGTACGGGTAAGACCACCATCACCCGCGTTATGGTGCGCGCAATGGACAAGATGGGCTTCAAGATTAAGCTCGCCGCACCAACGGGCCGCGCAGCCAAGCGCATGGCCGAGGCCACTGGCTACCCCGCGTCCACACTGCACCGCATGCTCCAGTATCAGCCTGACGGCGGTTTTGCCCATAACGAGGAGAAGAAACTCAAGGCGCAGGCCGTTATCATTGACGAGGTGTCCATGCTTGATACCTCGCTGTGCCTTGCGCTTCTTCGCGCGTTGCCGCTGACGTGCCGCCTTGTGCTCATTGGCGACGTGAACCAGCTGCCCTCGGTTGGTCCGGGCAACGTGCTGGCGGACATTCTGAACAGCCAGTCCGTGCCCAGCGCGCGCTTGACGCATATCTATAGGCAGGCGCAGGAGAGCCTTATCGTCACCAACGCCCACCGGGTGAACAGCGGCCAACTGCCCGAATGCTCGCCGAAACCCGCCCCGGCCAATGATTTCTTTTGGGTGCAGCAGGAGGACGCAGCGCGCATCCAGCGCCTTATCGTCCAGCTGGTGACGGACCGCATCCCCGACATGTACGGCCTTGACCCCATGCGCGACATTCAGGTGCTGACGCCCATGCACAAGGGCGACCTTGGCACCCAGACCCTGAATCAGATTCTGCAGGAGCATGTGAACCCCGGCGAAGGCGGCATCCGGCGCGGGAACCACACCTTCCGCAAGAACGACAGGGTGCTCCAGATGCGCAACAACTACGACAAGGACGTCTTTAACGGCGACCTTGGCTGGGTGAAGACCATCGAATCAACGCGCGGTGAGATGCTGGTGGACTTTGAAGGGCACGTCGTCAGCTATGAGCTGAAGGACATTGACGAACTGGCCCCGGCCTTTGCCGTCAGCGTGCACAAGTCGCAGGGTAGCGAGTATCCGGCCATCATCATGCCCGTGGTCACCCAGCACTATATGCTGCTGCAACGCAATCTCATCTACACGGCGCTGACCCGCGCCAAGCGCCTTGCCGTACTTATCGGCGGGCGCAAGGCCGTGCAGATTGGCGTCTCGCGCGAGGACAGCAACAAGCGCTTCACCCACCTGCAATACCGCATTCAGGAAGCCTTTAACGATTTGCTCTGCGGATAGGGACTCCTCATCGTCCCGGTTTTGCGGTACTCTGCAAGACTCCAGATTTTTTTTGGAGCCTCGCACCACCGCAACCTGACCGGGAGGGCCGATGAAGCGCTGGACAGGGCCGATTCTGCGCACCGCGCTGACCGCCGGATGCATTTGGTATGTCGCCCGCGGGCTGGATGTGGCCGAGCTTGGCCGCGCCATGCGGGATATGGCGCCCATGGCGGTGGTGGTGACGCTGCTTGCCGCGTGTGTGGACTATGTCGGCATGGGCCTGCGGCTTCGGGCCGTGAGCGGTTGGCGCGTGGGCTGGGTGGATGCCATCCACGCGTGCGTGCTGTGCAACGGGTTGAATGTCATTTTGCCAGCGCGTATGGGCGAGGCCGCCAAAATTCTCTATATGCGCCGTCAGAGCGATATCCCTGCCGGAAGCGGCATGGGCATGGTGTTCTGGGAGCGTTTTGCGGACCTGAACATGCTGGTGCTGTTCATCCTTGCCGCCGCGGCGGCAAGTGGCAGGGCGCTGGCTATTGCGCCGGTGGCTCTGGTGGCGGCGGGGCTGTGGGGCTGTTTGGTCCTGCTGCGGTTTTTCCCCGCGCTGCGCACTCTTGTGGTGCGCGCGGTGTATTTCCCGCGTTTGCGGGCTTTGGCCGAAGATGTGCTGGGCCAGCTAAATGGGCACATGCGCTTTGGATTTTTGCTGCTCATCGGCGTGTTGTCGCTGTGGCCGTGGGTGATGCACTGGGTGCAGCACTGGCTGCTGCTGGTCTGGGGCGCGGGCCTTGCGCTGTCGCCGGGTGATGTGCTGGCGGTCTTTGTCATCAGTGCGGGCGGGCTGGCTATCCCCTCGTCCCCCGGCAACGTTGGGGTGTACGAGGCCGTAATGGTGGCCGGGCTGGCGCTGTTTGGCGTGCCGCGTGAAAAGGCGCTTGCGCTTGCGCTTGTGTGCCACATGGCGTTCCACATCCCCCTTGCGCTCTACGCATTTGGACTTATGACTGTTCATGGACTCGGGCCGAAGGCGCTTCGGACCGGGGCGAAAGCTGAATCGGAACCGGAATCTGAATTTTCTGAAATCGCATTGGAAAAGAGAAATAACGCATGACTGCACAACCTTGTATCCTGACCATAGCGGGGTCTGATTCCGGCGGTGGCGCTGGAATTCAGGCGGACCTCAAGACCATGGCGATGCTGGGCGGCTTCGGCATGTCCGTCATCACCGCGCTCACCGCGCAGAATTCCATGGGCGTGACGGGCATCCACGCGCCTGAGCCGGATTTTGTCGGCCAGCAGCTGGACGCCGTGCTGAGTGATTTTCCTGTAGCCGCCGCCAAAACAGGCATGCTGTTTTCCGGCCCCATCATTGCCGCCGTGTGCGAGCGCCTTGCCACACGCACGTTCCCCTTGGTCGTTGACCCGGTGTGCGTGAGCCAAAGCGGGCACCGCCTGTTGCAGGAGGAGGCCGTGGACGTCATCCGCCAGCGGCTTATCCCTCTTGCCGACGTTTTCACCCCCAACCGTCCGGAAGCCGAGCTTTTGGCCGGCATGACGATTGAGACGGAGCAGGACATCCACCGCGCCATAGAGCGCCTGCAGGAGATGGGCGCCAAGGCCGTGCTCCTCAAGGGCGGACATTTTGAGGGCGAGCGCATGGTGGACTGGCTGGGCATTCCCGGCGAGGCTCCCGTCGCCCTGGAGCAACCCAAGATTGAGACAAACCATACCCACGGGACGGGCTGTACGCTGTCGTCCGCCATTGCCACGGGCCTTGGAAAGGGGCTCAGCGTCCGGGACGCCGTGACCGCCGCCCAGCAGTACCTGAACAGCGCCCTTGCCGCCGGGTTTGGACCGGGCGAAGGCTATGGACCGCCCAACCACAGCATTCCGCTGCTGCGCCTGCAGGACCGGGAGCAGTGCCGTCAGGGCATGCGCGCAGCGCTTGCCGCTTTGCAGGGCGGCGTTGGCCTGCGCTGCCTGCTGGGCGAGGGATGTATGAATATTGCCTGTTCCACGGCCTACGCACGTGGCGTGGAAGACGTCTGCGCCGTGTCCGGTGGCGTCCTTGTGGACCCGGCCGGGCGGACGCTGGTGGCAGGGGCGCCGGAATTTGGCGTGTCCCAGCGCATGACGGGTATTCTTGCCGCCGCGCAGGCGGTGCGGCCATCCATGCGCGCCTGTGTCTGCATGCCCCGGAGTGCGCCCCTTGCACAGGCCATTGCCGCCAGCGGCATAACCGCCTTTGAAGAGGTACAGGACCCCGGTCAAAGCCCGGACGCCGCCCGCGATGCCGCGCGAGCCCGCCTGCAGGAGCGCCTAAGCGCCTTGGAGACCGCTCCGCCTGCGCTGGTGGTCGCCAGCCGCGAAGGGCAGGGCGAGGGCGGCACGGTCTGCATCCTTGCCACAACCCTTCACAATGCCATGAAGTGCCTTGACACCCTCGTCGCAACCGGCCAGAAGTCCTGAATATTCCGTGTGTGATTTTTGTAACATGCACGGTGTTTGAGGGATTGACAGTTACGGGCCGGAAGTTTAGTGTTTGCCACTTTGTAAGACAGCGCCCACTGTTGCCCCGGCCAATTTTTTGGCCGTGAGGTGATTTTTTGTCGTTTTATCGATAGACGCCGAGCGCCCGAAAGGGTACAGGGCGCGGTGTCCGGGGAGAAAACCCTCCCCGCGCGGCCTCTCATGAGCATATGCGGCGGTGGCGAAATTGGTATACGCGCTGGTCTTAGGAGCCAGTGCCTTCGGGCTTGCGGGTTCAAGTCCCGCCCGCCGCACCAACCGCGCCATGCGCGGCGAAGGCCGCACACCATCACGTGGAAAACGTCCACATCAGCCCGGGGCGAAGCCGCCGGGCAACGGATAACAGATATCATCTGGGCTTGCCCAAAAGGCTCAAGGAGGAGAGCATCCAATGGAATATACAGTCGAAGAAATTTCTCCGGTAGAGCGGAAGGTCAACGTTACCGTCCCCGCTGAAGAGGCGAATGCCGCCATCACGGCCACTGTCGCCATGTACAAGACTTCCGTGGACATCAAGGGCTTCCGCAAGGGCAAGGTCCCGTCCTCCCTCATCGAGTCCCGCTTTAAGGATCAGGTGTATCAGGAAGCCACCAACGACTTGGTGAACCTGCAGATCAACCAGATCCTCGGCGAGTCCAAGCTGCAGCCCCTGTCCCGTCTGGACGTGGACGCCAAGGAACTCGTCCGTGACGAAGATTTCAACTACTCCGTCGGTTTCGAAGTCGCTCCCGAGTTCGAGATGCCCGACTATTCCAACCTTTCCGTCGAGGAAGAGGCCGTAGAGGTCAAGCCCGAGGAAATCGAGGAAGTCATCGAGCGCATCCGGACCAACATGAGCGAGACCAAGGAGATCGAAGAAGATCGCACCGCTCAGGACGGCGACGTTGCCGTCATCAGCTTCAACGCGTGGAGCGAAGGCAAAGAGCTGGACGAGATCAAGGCCGACAACTTTGAGCTTCCCATCGGTGAAGGTCAGGCTCTGGAAGGCTTCGAGGACATCGTCAAGAAGCTGAAAAAGGGCGAAAAGGGCGAAGGCGACATCACCTTCCCCGAGGACTTCATCAACAAGGACTTCGCCGGTCAGACCGTGACCATGCGCGTGACCCTGTACTCCATCAAGGAGCGCGTGAAGCCCGAAGTCGACGACGAATTCGCCAAGAAGGCCGGCGGTTTTGATAGCGTAGCCAAGATGCGTGAAACCATCGAAAGCTCCTACATGACCAGCCGCAAGAATCTCGCCAAGGCCGACGCCCAGAAGAAGCTGCTGGACGGCCTGATGGAAAAGACCGAGTTCATGCTGCCCCCGAGCCTGCTCGAAGAGAACATCGACCGCCTCGTGGCCGATGTGAAGGAGCGCGTGGAGCGCGAAGGCCGCCGTCTGGAGAGCCTTGGCAAAACTCCCGAAGAGCTCCGCGAAGAGCAGCGCGAGAAGGCCGAAGAGCTCGTGCGCACCCAGCTCTTCCTGCTGGCCGTTGCCAAAAAGGAAGACCTGTCCGTCGATCCTCAGGAAGTGGAGACCTACATCTTCCAGGAAGCCATGCGCCAGCGCATGGACCCCGAGGCCCTCAAGCGCGCCTACGAGGAAAACAACCTCATGTTCGCCCTGCGTGACCGCCTCCTCGCCGACAAGGCCATGGAGCTTATCTACGCACAGGCTGATGTGAAGGAAGTTCCTGCCGCCGACAAGGCCGAAAAGGAAGAAAAATAGCACTCTATACACGGCGGGGAGTCCTGTGCTCCCCGCCTGTTTTCTCCCCTTCCCCGCCAGGGCCGGGCAGCGCTGTCATCCACTGGCTGCAGGCTCGGCATATTCCTCCTCATGACGGATTCGGGTGCAACCTCCCGAGACAAAAAGCCTTCTGAGAATATCGTCGGGATTTGGCAGTGGACTTGCCAAGTCCTTTTGGCGTATTATTTTCCTTGAGACAATCTTTTCACCAGAGCTACACGAACTGCACACAAGGGAGAGCGATATCCATGGGCACGATACCCATCGTAGTTGAAACCACCGGACGCACCGAGCGCGCTTACGACATTTACTCGAGGCTTCTGAAGGACCGCATCATCGTCCTCGGCACCCCCGTTGACGACCATGTGGCCAGTCTCATTTGTGCGCAGCTGCTGTTCCTGGAATCGGAAAATCCCGAGAAAGAAATCTTTTTGTACATCAATTCTCCCGGCGGTGTCGTGACGGCTGGCATGGCCATTTATGATACCATGCAGTATATCTCGGCTCCCGTGGCAACCCTGTGCATGGGTCAGGCCGCCAGCATGGCCGCCCTGTTGCTTACCGCCGGCGAGCCTGGTATGCGTTATGCATTGCCTAATTCACGGATTCTGATCCACCAGCCGCTCGGCGGCATGCAGGGTCAGGCGTCCGATATCGAGATTCACGCCGCTGAGATGATCCGCATGAAGGAGCACCTCAACGGCATCATGGCCAAACACACCGGCCAGGACCTAGACACCATTGTCAAGGATACGGACCGCGATCACTTTATGGGCGCGGAAGAGGCCAAGGGTTACGGCCTGATTGACAAGATCCTGGTATCCCGAAAGGATATTACGGAAGATAGCAAGGAGTAAGAGGCCTATGTCTGATTCCAAGATGAGCCTGCCACCGGAATTGTGCTGCTCCTTCTGCGGCAAAAGCCAAGAAGAGGTGCAGCGGCTCATCGCCGGCCCCGACGTTTACATATGCGACGAGTGCGTTTCCCTGTGCAATGAAATTATTGCCCAGGAGAGTCTCACCGAGGATGTTGAGGACGGCAAGCTCCTCACCCCCGAAGAGATCCGCAACCTTCTCGACGACTATGTGATCGGCCAGCACCAGTCCAAGAAGACCTTGGCCGTGGCCGTTCACAACCACTACAAGCGTGTGTTCTTTGCTGGCAGCCAGGCTGGCGATGTGGAGCTGGACAAGAGCAACATTCTGCTTATCGGACCCACCGGTTCGGGCAAGACCCTGCTCGCCCAGACCCTCGCGCGCGTGCTCAAGGTGCCGTTCGCCATTGCGGACGCCACCACGCTGACCGAGGCGGGCTACGTTGGTGAAGATGTGGAAAACATCCTCGTCCAGCTGTTGCAGAATGCCGACTACGACATTGAATCCGCCTCCAAGGGCATCATCTACGTGGACGAGATCGACAAGATCGCCCGCAAGGGCGACAGCCCGTCCATCACGCGTGATGTGTCCGGCGAGGGCGTGCAGCAAGCGCTCTTGAAGATCATTGAAGGCACCGAGGCGAACATCCCGCCCAAGGGTGGCAGAAAGCACCCGCAGCAGGAATTCATCCGTCTGAACACGGGCAATATCCTGTTCATTCTGGGTGGTGCGTTCATCGGGCTGGAAAAGATCATCCAGCAGCGCGAAGAGGGCGGCGGCCTTGGCTTTGGCGCCAATGTTGCCTCCAAAAAGGAGAAGGACTTCTCCACCCTTATCAGGGACGTGCACCCCGTGGACCTTATCCGCTACGGTCTCATCCCCGAGTTTGTCGGCCGTATCCCCATCGTCACCTCCCTTGAGGAGCTGACGGAGGACGATCTGGTCCGCATCCTCACCGAACCGAAAAACGCGTTGGTGAAGCAGTACAAGAAGCTCTTCGAGCTGGACGATGTGCAACTGCGCTTCACCCAAAACGCGCTCAAGTCCATCGCGCGCAAGTCGCTGGAGCGCAAAACCGGCGCCCGCGGCCTGCGAAACGTGCTTGAGAACATCATGCTCGACATCATGTACAAGCTCCCTTCACTGACAGGTGTGAAAGAGTGCGTTGTCAATTCCGCCGTTGTGGATAGCGGTCAGGAACCATTGCTGATCTTCCGGCAGGAAGTGAAATCAGCCTAGCCAATACCGATATTCGCTGCGCCCCGCTCGGTCCCGACCAGCGGGGCGCACATGAATCGGACATTGGCGATTGACAATCCACGATACGGAGTTAGGTTGAGAAGAGTCCCATCCGTCCCGGATGGAGCAAGACCCTGTTGCCGAAACGGAGGAGTGCATGTCCGATTTCCCGATGGTGGATAACGATCCCCATTCCGCTCATATACAACTGCCTCTCATGTCGCTGCGCGAGGTGGTCATGTTCCCCCGGTCCATCGTGCCGTTGTTCGTTGGACGGGAAGCCTCTGTCAAAGCCATCGAGACCGCGCTGTCCGATTTCAACAAAAAGATTTTTCTCGTCGCGCAGGAATCGCCGGAAACGGAAAAGCCCGAACCGGCAGACCTGTACGAAGTTGGTACCGTTAGCAAGATTCTGCAACTGCTGCGCCTGCCCGACGGCACCATCAAGGTGCTGTTCGAGGGGCTGTACCGCGCCCGCTGGTCCCGCGAGAAGGGCTTTGAGCCCCTGCCCGAGGACTTTCTGGAAGACGACGACGATGACGTGAGGTTCCCGTTGGTGTCCGTCTCCCGCGTGCAGGAGCAGGCGGAGAGCACCTCCGGCGGCGAGGCGCTGGTGCGCGCCATGCACGAGTCCCTCGACGAGTACGGCAAGGTCAATAAGAAGCTCGCTTCCGAGACCATTATGGCCATCTCGTCCCTGACGGACCCGGGCCGGCTGGCCGACGCCGTTATGCCGCACCTGAAGGCGGACTACGTCAAAAAGCAGACCCTTTTGGAAGAGCTGGACCCGGTCAAGCGTCTGGAGGAGACCTATACGCTCCTGCAGGGTGAGATTGAGATCGCCTTCCTTGAAAAGAAAATCAAATCCCGCGTGAAGTCCCAGATGGAAGGGAACCAGCGCGAGTACTATCTGAACGAGCAGCTCAAGGCCATCAACAAGGAAATGGGGCGCGAAGAAGATCCCATGGCCGAGGTGGACGAGATTGAGCGCAAGTTGGCCGAGAAGGAGATGGCGGAGGAAAACCGCGAAAAGGCTCTCCGCGAGGTCAAGAAGCTCCGCCAGATTCCCCCGTCCTCCGCGGAATACACCGTGGTGCGCAACTACGTGGACTGGATTTTGGACCTGCCGTGGAACGTCTACAAGAAGACGGACCTCGACATCGACAAGGCCCGCGGCATCCTTGAGGCCGAGCATTACGGCCTGAAGAAGCCCAAGGAGCGCATCCTTGAGTACCTTGCCGTGCAAAAGCTGGTGGATACCATCAAGGGCCCCATCCTGTGCCTTGTCGGCCCGCCCGGCGTTGGCAAGACGTCGCTGTCTAAGTCCATCGCCCACGCCACGGGCCGCGAGTTTGTTCGCCTGTCCCTTGGCGGCGTACGCGACGAGGCCGAAATTCGCGGCCATCGCCGGACCTACGTTGGCGCGCTGCCCGGCAAGATTATTCAGGCGCTCAAGCGGGTGAAGTACAACAACCCGGTGTTCTGCCTGGACGAAGTGGACAAGATGAGCACGGATTTCCGGGGCGACCCGTCCGCCGCGCTCCTTGAGGTGCTGGACCCCGAACAGAACGGCACCTTCAACGACCACTATCTGGACATGGATTACGACCTGTCCAAGGTCTTCTTCATCACCACGGCCAACAGCCTGCATTCCATCCCCCTGCCGCTGCAGGACCGTATGGAAATCATCCAGCTGCCCGGCTATCTGGAGACGGAGAAGAGCAAAATCGCCAAGCAGTTCCTGGTGCCCAAGCAGGTGAAGGAACATGGCCTCAAGGACGACAACGTGGTCTTTTCCGACAACGCCATCCTTGAGATTATCCGCCGCTACACCCGCGAGGCGGGCGTGCGTAATCTGGAGCGCGAAATCGCCGGCATCTGCCGCAAGACGGCCATGAAGCTGGTGGAAGAGAAGGACCTTGAAAAGTCCATGCGCGTGACCATGCAGACGGTGTCCAACTTCCTTGGCGTGGCGAAGTACCGCTACGGCGAAAAGGAAGAGAAGCCGCAGGTTGGCGTCAGCTCCGGCCTTGCGTACACCGAACTCGGCGGCGAGATGCTTATGGTGGAAACCGCGCTTATGCCCGGTTCCGGCAAGGTGTCCATTACCGGCAAGCTCGGCGATGTGATGCAGGAGTCGGCCAAGGCTGCCGTCTCCTACCTGCGCTCCCGCTCCGACCTGTTTGGTCTGAAGTCGGATTTCTACAAGTGCATCGACATCCACGTGCACGTGCCCGAAGGCGCCATCCCCAAGGACGGCCCCTCGGCAGGCATCACGCTGGCAACGTCCATCATCTCCGCTCTGCTGAACATCCCGGTCTCCAACGACCTCGCGATGACGGGCGAGATTACCTTGCGCGGACGCGTGCTGCCCATCGGCGGCCTGCGCGAAAAGCTCCTTGCGGCGCACCGCGGTCTTATCAAGACCGTCATCATCCCCAAGGACAACGCCAAGGACCTCAAGGACGTGCCCGGCAGCATCCTGCGCGACCTCAAAATCATTGAAGTCGAAAATATGGATGAGGTGCTTGAGCACGCGCTTATCTGCCCCGACCCGGAGCAGATATTCAGTGGCCGGGGCGACAACGTCGGCCCCATCTCCCAGACCCTCATGAAGGAAAACTGTGAGAACGGTCACGCCCACTAACCGCCCCGTGCGGTAAGCGTACAGCCAAAGCAAAGGGCCGGAACGAGAATATCGTTCCGGCCCTTTTTCTATGCGCGATGCGTGTTGGGCTCCCTCTTGAGCCAAAAAGTCCGGCGGCTTGATGAGGCGATGCCCCCGACAAGGCAGCGGGGCCGCAATGCACAGCAGCGTTGAACGGCTGGCTCTGCGCGTCGGCGGTGGACTGGTTCCGCGTCGTAGCGCGGAGGTCTTGGAGCGGTGTGGTTATTTGGGCTGGGCGTCGTCGCCGGAGTCCGCGCGGCGCACCCGCGGCAGGTGCATATTGGTGCGCATGGCAAAGATGCGCAGCGCGGTGGCGCTGACGATGGTGCCGGTCACCTGAATGGACTCCCCAAACCCGGCCGCGCCAAGGGAGAGAAAGACGAGGCTGCCGAGGATGGCGGCCGTGGCGTAGAAGTCCGTGCGGATGATGGCCGGGACCTCACCCGCCAGAAGGTCGCGGATGGCGCCGCCGCCAACGGCGGTCAGGGTGCCCATAAAGACGATGCCCATGGGGCCAAGGCCGTAGTTCGCGGCTTTGGCCGCGCCAATGGCGGCAAACACGCCAAGGCCGAGGGCGTCGGCGGTCATGACCATATTCCAGCGCCGCGCAACATACGGCGCAACAAGGATGACAATCAGCGCGCCAGCCAGACAGGTAAAGAGGTACACCTCGTCATGGAATGCCGTCGGCGGCGTTGCGCCCAGCAGCACGTCGCGGATGATGCCGCCGCCCACGCCCGTTGCCACGGCAAGGACCATGGCCCCGAGAATGTCGAGGCTGTTGCGCGAGGCCTTGAATGCGCCGGAGATGGCGAAGACAAAGGTGCCGAATATGTCGAGAGCGTAAAGCATTGGCGTCTCGAAAAGGTTGGGGTTCATACAAAAAAGCCCTGCGCCGCTGGTGGAGCGGCACAGGGCTTGTACGTGAAATGCGTCTGGTGCGCAATAACGGTTAATACGTGGTCAGGTCGATGGTGTCCGGTCCCTGCGCCATGGAGTCCGGCACGATGAGCGGGGTTGGGCGGCGCGTGGTCTGTACATCGCCGGAGCGCAGAATGTGTGTCTCCACGGACGGCCTGATACGGCTCATCTCCTCACGGGCATCCATATTGAGCAGTTCTGCGACCTCGTGAGTGAGGGGCAGGGTGGCGCTGGACATGGCCAGCACTTCGTTGGACGGGGTGTGGATAAGGCGCACATTGAAGCGCACGTGCTTGCTGGTGCGGGAGTAGGTGCCGGTGAGCATCACCGCGCTGTGCACGTAGCGGTTGTCCGCCAGTTGCACGTCGCGCGTCAGCAGCATTTCGCCGCGTCCGGGCTTGAGCAGGATGTACTTGCCCTTGCGGATTTCCTGCACCTTGTAGCCGGAGCCGACAAACCATGTTGCCAATTCCTCGGCCAGTTGGCGGGCGAGGGGCGAGCTTTGCTCAAGGTCGTCAAGGTTGGCCGGTGTGGTGACGATGAGCGCCGTGCCGCGTGCGGGGCCGTGTTCCAGACCAAGGCGTTCGGCCAGCTGGGCGTCCAGCGTGGTGGCCAGCGTGTCGGCGGTCTGCGGAATGCTTCCGGCCAGCGCCGGAGTGGCAAAGATGCAGAGCGCGGCAAGTATCAGAAAAATGTGTCGCATGATGGTGCCGTCCTATCGTCTGGTTCTGATGAGCCTGTCGGTTGTTTCAATTTCTTCCGTCAGGGCGGCGCGCATGTCTTCGCGCTGCGCGGCGGCAAGCCCCTGCAGAAAGGTCTCCCTCGCCAGTTCAAAGCGCCCTTGGCCCTGATAGTCCCGGCCTAGGGCAAGGTTGCGCAGGGCCAGTTCATTATAGGGCAGTGCGTCGGCGCGGGTGGTGTTGATGAGCGGCGAAACCCCGCCCAGCGAACACCCGCCCAGCAGGACCCCGGCGGTCAACAGTATGGGAAGCAGTCGTTTCATTCTCTCCTCCGGGGCTAGTGCAGGTCGTCCTGCTCCAGCATGAAGCCGAGGCTGGTCTTGTCCTTCATCTCGTCATAGGAGCGCATCTCCGTCTCCGCCGTGCGCAGCTGGCGCGCCGCGCTTTTGGCCAGCATGGCCTTGGTCAGCGGCGTCTGCTGGATAAGCGCGGATGCCGTGCGGGCCACCACGCCGTCCGTTGGGCGGAACAGGCGGGCATTCACAAAGAGCGAGTTCTCGTCAAAGTAGTAGGTTCCGGCTAGGACAAGGCCCGGTTGCACCTGTGGGGCGGCGCGCTCCATGTCGCGGGTCAGCACAAACTCGCCGTTGGCGGGATAGGTCGCTACCGTGGGCATGGTGCGGTATTCGCGCACGGGGATGCCGCGCCGGGACAGCTCGTGGAACATCTGCTCCGCCACAAAACGCCCAAAGGACGAGGTGCGCATAAAGTTGTCCTGATTGACGAAGGAGACGGGAATGGTCACCGCTCCGCCAAGGTCAGGGCCATCGGCCAGCAGCTGCGCCGCCAGTTCGCGGATTTTCAGCCGCAATTCTTGCGCAGCGGCCATATGTTCCGGCGGGGCGGACATGGGGTCGTTGGAGTGCAGCCAGATATAGCCGTCTTTGCCGTCGGAGACGAGCACGCCGGGGTGGATGGTGCCTTGGTTGCGCAGGCCGTGGGTTTCCCCATCCTTATGGATGACGCCACCGAATTTAGAGGTCACGCCACTGCCCGGACCAAGCGTATGCTGGCCCGAAGACGCGAGCATCTGCTCGCCCGGTGTCGGCGTCTTGTCTTCCGCATGAACTGGAGGTGTGGCCACGAGTATGCTCAGCGCGGCCGCGAGTATCACATGTCTTTTCATCAGGTCTTCTCCTGGTGACGCCTGTTGGAAAAAGTGCATCATTGTATCTAGATGCCCTATCGGACCTGTGTGGGATTTCTTTAGGATAGTTGAGGATTTTGGTGCCCGACGTGGCGGCAAAAGGTGAATGGTCGGGGGCGGATGCGCGCATGGGGAGAAGGAAAGCGCGAATGCGGCGCGGCGTTGTTGCGCGGCAGGGTGAGGGCGGTCGCCACACGCGGGGCCAGAGGCCGCGCAGACGAGAGGCCGCTGGCGCAGGGCGCAAGCTGGGCGTGCGGGAGTGGCTTTCTGCTCCGCGTTGCGAATAAACGAAGGGCAGCAGGGGGGCGAAAATTCAGGAGAGAGTGTGTCGGCTGACGGACAGGGCGCGGTAAAGGCGCAAGAAATCGTCGGGGTAGGCCCCTACGGAAGGAATTGTCGTGTATGCTGGCGGGTGACGAACGGGGGCGACGTCAGATGCGATCGAAGGGCACGTTGGCCATGAATTCTTCGATTTGATCAAAGAATTCCATGTATTCTCCGAGGGCGAAGCGTCCGCCGCAGGTGTCGCAGAACATGTAGACTTCCTTGCAGGCGCGGATGACGCGGAGCGTGCCGTTGCACGATTTGCACGTCATTTGGGTATTGGCTTCACGCGGGGCGTTGGTGAACACCGGCTGGTCGTGCATCAGGAGCTATCCTCCGTTTCGGTTCGAGAACGTGGCGCGGGCCGTTTGGCCGACGCAACAGGGTGAACCACCTTGTGCACCATTCTCGCGCCGAGGGCAACCCTGCTTTTGCCCGGGCGCCGCCCGCACAGGCCGCAAACCCGCGCCGGTACAGCTTTGCTTGCGATAATCGCAATCATGTGTATCCTTTGAAGAGTCGCCCAATTGGGCGAGAGCGCCGCCCGGCGCTTCTTTTGCGAAAACGAGCGGGGCACGCACCCCGCGGCATGGTCCCAATAGGAGGAAACCACATGCTGAGTGAAAAAATGGAAAAGGCGCTGAATGCGCAAATTAAGTGGGAGTTCTACTCCAGCTACCTGTACCTCTCCATGTCCAGCTACTTTGCGGACAAGGGCCTGCCCGGCTTTAGCCATTGGATGCGTACGCAGGCGCAGGAAGAGCTCTTCCACGCCACCAAGTTCTACGACTACGTGCTGGAGCGCGGCGGCAAGGTTGAGCTGCAGAGCATCGACCAGCCCCCGTCCAAGTGGGACGACACTCTTGATGTGTTCAAGGAAACCCTCAAGCACGAACAGCACGTCACCAAACTCATCAACGAGCTGGTGGACACCGCCATCAGCGAAAAGGACCACGCCTGCAATATCTTCCTGCAGTGGTTCGTTGAAGAGCAGGTGGAGGAAGAGGACAGCGTGAATAACGTTCTGGACCGCCTGAAGCTGATGGGCAAGGAAGGCAGCGGCCTGTTTATGCTTGATCAGGAACTCGGCAAGCGTGTGTTCACGCCGCCGACGACGGCGCAGTAGCGCGTCGTACAGGAAGGAACCGCCCGCAGTATGGGAGGATTGCGCCATGCATGACCGGACCACAATGCTCGACACCATCATCGAGATGAACAGGAAAAGCGCCGTGCTCTACGACAGAGCCAGCGCCGCCTGTAGTGACCCGCTCGGCAGTATGATGTTTGCCTTTCTCCACCGCGAGAAGGAGACATCCGTCTGGCGCGCCCATGTTGCCAAGCTGTCCCTGCGGGGAGAGCTGTGGGCGGCGGCTCCTGATCCTGTGGGGGGCGGCGTGCCCCCGCGCGTTCTTTTTCGGCGGTTGGCGGCGCGGACTGAGCCCGCGCCGCCCCCGCTTGAGCGCGAGCAGGAAAGCGTGGAGCTTGCCCTTGATATGGAAAAGGCCGTCGTCGGCTATTATAGCGGACAGTTCGAGGCTGCCGCGCAGGACGAGGAGCGCCGGTTCATTGAAATAATGATCGCCTCCGGACAGGAAGTCATCCTGCTGCTTACGGATTTGCAATACTATTTTAGTGACCCGCACGGGTGGGTCAAAGCCGCCGAGACCGAAGGAATGGACACCGCCTGAGCAGAGCGCCACAGCTTTGCCAACAAGGAGGCACTATGTCTGAACGGTTCGTAAATGTCGTTATTGGCGGAGCCGCCGGGCAGGGGCTCGTCACCATGGGTCAGCTGCTGGCTAAGAGTGTGGCCCGCGCCGGGTATCAGGTCGCCGTCACGCAAGTGTATATGTCCCGCGTCCGTGGCGGGCACAATACCTTTGCGCTCCGCATGGGTACCTC
>NZ_JBUDSW010000004.1:0-32079 GCF_054921475.1 Desulfobaculum sp.
AGCACGCCGTACCCAAGGGCCAAAACCGGCGTGGCAAAGATAAAAAACCGTGCGGACACCGCGCTGCCACAGGCCAGCACGGCGCAGGGGAGCAAACACACGGCAAACAGCGGACGCTGCACCAGCACCACCACACAGCCCGCCGCCGCCAAAACCAGCGCGCCCCAACTGCCCATCAGGGCCGCGCCCATGCCGCGCACGTCCACGCCGCCAAGCTCCTGCACCGAGCGCGTCACCGAGGCAAACCCCGCCCCCTCGCGCCCAAGAACAAGGCGCACATGCTCAGCCACGCGCACCAGCACATCCGGCCCGGACGACACCACCCCAGCCACATACAGCGCCACAAACCCAGCGCAGGCGGTGACCGCGGCGGCCAGCGTCAGCTTGACGCCGCGCTCAAAGCTGTGCGCCGGATGCGGAAAGGTCAGCGCGTAGGCCACAACCACCAGCGCCAGCACCGACGGCCACGCTTCCCACCACAGGGCCAGCACCACCGCATCACACACCAGCGCGGCGGCCCAGCCCCAGCGCCCGCGTCCGGGCGTTGTCACGAAACCATGCAGAAAGAGCCCCGCGCCAAGGACAAGGGCCGGATTCAGGCAGTCCGTATCAAAGAACCCCGGCCCGGCGCGAATCATCCAAAACCCTGCCGCAAAGCTGGCAAAGGACGCCACAAGGCCTATCCATAGGTTCCCCAGCATGCCCCCCGCGCCCATCAGCGCCGCAACGAGAGAAACGCCAAGCACTGCGGGCATCCAGTAGGCGACGGTCTCCCACGACGCGCCGCTTGCGCGCTGCACCAGCGCGGCGGCGTCCGCCAAAAGCGGCGGCGGAGATGGGCGGCGCACGCCGCGGAGTGCATCCACCGGGGCATAGCGCCCTTCGGCGCGCTCCCGCGCAAGGCGCAAAAAATAGTAGCCGTCCAAATTGCGCAAAAGCGGGCGGCCCTGCTCCACGTAGTTGGCGCTATCGTTCGCCATGCGCCAATGCTGGGCGTAGCCCACGGCAAGCGCGTACACGGCCAAAACCGCGCACCCAAGGAGCAGAAGAGGACGGCTCTCGTCGTTCACGGCGCCCTGCCGCGTCAGAATTCCTGCTTCACCCGCCATACGCCTCCAAACCGGGAGTCATACGCCAGCGGCTGAAAGCCCCGCGTTCTGTCCGGGGCCGCCAACAGCAGGCGGTAGAGGGTGCTCTCCAACATGGCGCCATCCACCAACACAAAATGAGGCAGCGCCTCAAGGTCCACCAGCGCAGGCGCGCCCGCCGCGTCATAGCGCCGCACACCAACGCCCCGCCGCCCGGCATGCACCACGGCGGAAAGCTCACTGCTCACGTCCAGCCCGCTCACGCGCCCACTGGCCGCCAGCACCTGATGCCCGTCCTTGGACAGTTGCGTAAACCGGGCCTTTTCCCCCGCGCCCCCGGCGACGTCCCACGTGCCGAAATAGCCAATCCACGGCGTGCGTTCGAGGATGCTCATGGGCAGATAGACCACCACATCCGCCGCCGGGAACAGATAGTCGCGCATGGCGGCGTCATCCGGCAGGCCGGAGGCGGCAAGCACGGCGCCAACGTCGGCGTCCTGCGCAAAGACCTCGCGCAGCAGGGCCACGGCGCGCGCCGGCGTGCCCACGCGGCCCTCCAAGGTCCCCAGCGCGCCCGGACCATGCGCCGTGAAAAAGCGCATCACCCGCGCCGCGCGCACCGGGTCGCGGTCCATGAGCGCCCACCCGGCGGTAAAGGTCCGCAGCGGGTCCTGACTGCCACCGTCAAAATACACGGGGCGCTGTGAAAAATACCGCAGCATGTAGCCATAGTCCCACCACGACCACACCACCGCCGAGCGCGGCGACGCCTTGGCGATAAACGACGCCAGCACGGCCTCTGGCCCGGCAAACACTGGCGGCGAGGCGCTCCGCATAGCCACGGAAACCGGCCCGGCGGCAACCGCCACGGCAAGGGCGAGCGAGGCCGCCTGCGCCGCACGCTGAAACCGCCCGGCCCCGCGCGCGGCCTGCCACGCCTCGGCCACAAGGGCCCCGCACCCCAGCCCAACAAGGGGCGCAACAAACAGCATAAACCGCGCGGACACGGCGGATATGGCGGCAAGGCCCACCACAGGCAGCAAGAACAAACACGCGCCGCCGCGCCGCCACACAGCGCACCCCAGCCCAAGAATGCCCGCGGCCACAGTCAGCCAGCCGCCACCGGCGTAGGTCACAAACTCCCCAAGCTCCGGCGGCTTCAACTCGCCAATGGAGACGGACACGGCGGGATACACGCCGCCCTCCTGCCGCATGACCAACCGAATATGGTTCACCGCATCCTCAAGGAAGCGCACCAGCCACTGGGGAAACGGCTCCAGCCCCCACACCGCCAGCGTCAGGGCCACAACAGCCACACCGCCGCCAATGGCCAGCTTCACCGCGCGCTCCCCGCGCGTCGGCGTCCACGGGAGGGACGCGGCATAGGTCACGGCCAGCAGGCCGACACACGCCGCCGTCCCGGCGCGCCACCACCAGCCAAACAGCGCCAGCACCACGCCAAGTGCGGCCAGCCACACCACGCGCCGCCGCCCGGTGCTGCGCACAAAACGCTGCAACAGCCAACTGCCAAAGAGCACAAAAAACACATTCAGGCAGTCCGTATCCACATAGCCAACGCCGGCGCGCACATGCCAATACGGCACGCTCATGCCCACCACTGCCGCCACCAGCGCGGCAAAAATATTTCGCGTAAGAGCCCGGCCCCACAGCACCAGCGCAGCGCCGGTCAGCACGCCGCACAGCGGCGGCACTATACTGGCTACAAGCGCCAGCGGCGCGCCAGTCACCCGCGCGCCATAAGCCGTCAGCACAGAAACCAACGGCTCGCCAAGGGCCGGAGCGCCCTGCAGCACTGCCCGCGCCCGCTCCAGATAAAAATAGCCGTCCGTGGCGTGCAACAGCGGCGCGCCCTCAAAGCGAAACAGCGCATGCGTGCTCAAAAACAGCCAGTCGTCTACATACCCGGCAATGCCTAGAATAATGGCAAGCACGCAGGCCGCGGCCCACCACATGCGCCGCGCCCCCGGCGACCCTCTCCTCATGCCTCCTCCTCTGCGCGCTGAACCCATTCCCGCCCAAGCGCCTCGTGGTACACATCGTCCATGGCCTTTTGCACCGCCACAATGTGGAACTGCTCCACAAAGCGCTTCCGCGCCCGCTCGCCCATCCGCTGCCGCTCCTCGGGGTGGGCCATCATCCAGCGCAGCGCTTCGGACAGCGCGGCCGGATCGCCGGGCGGCACCACCAGCCCTGTTTCGCCATGCTTGTTCACCCAGTTCACACCGGAACCGGGAATGGCTGTCGTCACCAGCGGACGGGCGTGGGCCATGGCCTCCAAAAGCACCACCCCAAAGGCCTCGGTCCGCTCAATGGACGGCAGACAAAACACGTCGCACATGGCAAAGAGCTTGCGCAGTTCCACCTCGTCCACGTGTCCGGGGGCGGAGACCCGGCACGGCACGTCATATTGCTCCACAAGGCGCGAGACGGCCTCGCGGCGCGGGCCGCTGCCTGCGATGACAAGGCGCGCCTCGGGCACGTCCACCATGGCGCGCACCAAATGCTCATAGCCTTTATAATAGGCAAATCGCCCTACGGAAAAAATCATGGGCCGCGGCTCCTCACCGGGCACGGTGCGCCCGGCATTTCCGGTGGGGCCAAGGGCCGCGCCCACACGCTCCGGCGACAGGCCAAGGGGCACCACGCGGCACTTGCGCCGCACGCCGCGCAGGGCGTCGCTGGAGTCCAAATACGGCTGGGACGTCGCCACCACCACATCCGCGCGGCGCAGGAGAGCGCGCTCAAAAATCCTATACAGCGGATACAGCACGCGCAGGCCCACATCAAAGCCGGAGGGGACAACATCGGCGTGCCAGTGCACCACCATGGGCCGCCCCTTCAGCCCCAGCAGCAGCCAAAAGGCCGAAACATTAGGCATATGCACATGCACCACGTCGGGCCGGATGCGGCGCAGGGTCCGCCACAAGGCCCAGCCAAATCCCGGTGCCACGGGCGCATAGACCAGCTGCCCATAGCTGCGCACCCGGCGCACGCGCACGCCGCGCTCCATGACCATCCGCCCCACTCCCGGCTCCTTGCCTGCGTGCACAAGCACCGTCACGTCATGGCCGGAGCGCGCCTGCTCCCGCGCGAGGTCCGCGACGAAGTTTTCAATGCCACCCGGACGCGGCGGATAATACTTGCCAATGTGCACAATGCGCATGACGTTCTACAATCCTTCATAAATGCGAACGTGGGGAAATCCTTCGTAAACAAGGCGGAGCGCCCCATCCAAACGCGGTGAATCCGGCCGGACAAGCAGCAGCTGCACCAGCATGCTGGCGTAGGTGGCGTCGTCCATCACATAGGCGCGGCTGGCCGGGACATTGATGACCAAATGCAGCTTCGCTTCCGGATAGGCGTGGAACTCGCGCCCCTCGCGCGTGAGTTGGTCCACGGTGGCAACGCGGAAGCGCCGTCCCTGCACCTCCACGGTGCCGGTATCAAAATCCACGGTAAACGCGTGGCGCAGGCTGCGGCACAGCCCATGCGTGCCGCTGGCGAGGACCGGGTCCCACGTGCCGAAATAGGTAATCCACGAGGCCAGCGCGAGGTTCTCCCACGTGACCACAAGATAGCGCGAGCCGTCCGCAGGCGGCACTGCGCCGGGCCGCGCGAGGTCCAGCATCATGGCGCGCACCTGCCGCGCGGTCATGTCATCCCAGCGCCGCCATGGCTCGTCATCCTCCAACGCGGAAAAGCGCATAATCTGCGCGGCCTGCTGCGCGGAGGGCGTCGTCAGCGCCTTGGCCAAGGGATACAAATAGCGTCCGGTATGGCGGCCCCCATCGGCAAAGGTCATCCGGCCGGAGTAGTACATGCTGGCGTAGCCATAGTCCCACCACGTCCAGACCATGCTGTCCTGCGGGGCAAACTCGCCAAGGGCCTTCAGCGCCTTGCCGTGGGGGGCGTCAATCACCGGGGAGACGCCAAGGGTGGAATACCCCCGCACCGCAGGGACATACACAACAATGCCAACGCACAGCGAGGCCGCAAGAGCCACGGCCCCAACCCCCCGGCGCCTGCCCATGCACTGCCGCGCCAACCACACCACTGCCACAGCCAGCCCAAGCGCCACCACAGGCCCGCCAAACATGGCAAACCGAGAGCCAAAGCGCACCGCCAAAAACGGCATAGCTGCAAGCGGCGCAAGAAACACCGCGCCCGGACGGGCGATGAGTACAAGAACGAACCCGCACAGCCCGGACACAACGTACCACGCACTGCCGCCAAGGCGCCCCAGCACTTCCATCGGGTCCACATTGCCCGCCTCAATGATGCTCTGCACCACATTCGGATAGGCCGGACCAGCCCCGCTGGACGAGGCGTTGTCTCCATGCTGGGCGGCGTCCCACACATCCACCGCGGAGGATTTGGCGTACAAGAGCAGTTTATCCGCCACGGACGCGCCAAGGCCGCGCACATCAGGCGCCAGCACCATGACCGCAACAAGGGCCAGCGTCAGGGGCAGGGACTTCGCCGCCGCCGCGCGCCGCCACCTTGGCGAGCTCCACAGCACGGCGGCCAGCCCCGCCCCGGTGACGGCGCCCCACACGCCAAAAAACGCCGTAACGCCAAGGAGCACCAATCCAAGGACCAGCCCCCGCCGCGCGCCGCGCCGCCCCACGAGCACAACAAGCGCAGCGGCCAGCAGATAGGCCATGGCGTAATAGTCGGGAATATTATGATGCCACTGCCCGCCGCAGGCGACAGCGGCAAGGCCAATGCCCACGGGCCATACAAGGATGCTGCGCGGACCGGGCGCATCTGCCGGGGCATCCCCGCCACGGCCACGCCGCAAAAGGTCACGGGGAGTGCGCAGCCACGGCCCCAGCCACAGGCACAGCAAAACGCCATGCAGCAGGGGAAAGAGCAGGGTCACCATGTCGGTATCGTAGTACCCGAGGCGGCTTCGCATGTAATAGCCCGGCGCAATGGTGGCGAGCATCCCCGCGCACAGCGCGGCCTCGGGCGCGCCAAGGGCTACGGCCCACAGGGCGGTGACCACGGCAACCAGCCCAGCGGCCACGGCAGGCGCCCAAAAGGCCACCGTCTCCATGGACGCCCCCGTAGCGGCGCAGACGCCCCGCGCCAGCCGCGCAAGGGGCGAACCGGTGCCCAGCCCCACGCCGCGCGCGCCAGCCAGCCACGCGTAGGCGTCATGCGTGGCAAGGATGCGCTCCCCATCCACGCGGTAGGCCTCGGAAGAATTCCACTTGGATACATCCATGGCCCGCACGCCAAAGGCCGCCGCAAACACGGCCACGGCGCACGCCACCAGCAGCATGCCCTTTATGTCCGCGCGCAACTGAGCCTCCTGCGGAAATCCATCAGAACCTTGCCAATATTCGAGAAAACCATGTACTCTACCCTAGGCATAAGCAGTGTCTCACTCTCGGCAGAAGACGAAGCACACAATGCAGGCGAATCATCCAGACGATGGACAGACCTGAGCCTATCCATCATACGACGATGCATGGGGATTCTGTCAACAACTCTTCGAAATACATCAAAGAACGGGTCATTTTCATGCCAACATACCAGTACACCGCCGTGGACGCCGACAACAAAAAGGCCAAAGGCTACATTGAGGCGGACAGTTCCGCCCGCGCCATGACGCTCCTGCGGGACAAGGGGCTGACGCCGCTGAAATTCGCCCCGGTAGCGGACAACGCGGCGCCGCGGCGCGGGTCGCTTCTTTCGCGCCTTGTCCCGGCGGCGCGGGTACGGCTGTCGGAATCATTCTATTATCTGGGCATCCTCATCCAGAGCGGGCATTCCCTCGCGCGTGGGCTGGACCTTGTGGGCCGCATGGCAACGGGCAAAAGCTCGCGCATTTGGCTGGACATCCGCGACAAGGTGGAACAGGGCACGCCCTTTTCCAGCGCCTTAGAGGACTACCCCCGCCAGTTCCCGGCGGTGTATGTGGGCATGATTCGCGTGGCCGAGACCACAGGGCGCCTTGGCGCGGTGCTGGAACAGGTAGCCCGCAACGAGGAGCGCCGGGGCGAAGTGCAGGGCCGCCTTGCCACGGCCATGGCCTATCCCGGCGTCATCCTGTGTGTGGGGCTTGGCGCGGTGTGGTTTCTGCTGGCCAATGTCCTGCCCAAGATTTCGTCCATCTTTCAGGCCTCGGGCAATGACCTGCCCGCCACCACGGCGTTTTTGCTGAGCCTTGGGCGGATGATGGAGTCTCTTGGGGCGGCGGTTCTGCTGGTTCCCCTCGGCCTCGCGCTCCTGCTTATGGCGGCGTACCGGCGTTTCCCCGCCATGCGCCGCGTCATTTCACGGCAAACATGGCGCATCCCCGTGGTGCAAAAGTTTTTGCTGGCGCGCTTCTCGGGCCTGCTGGGGTTCCAGATTCAGGCGGGCATACCGCTGGTGCAGGCCATGGAAAGCTCCGCCCGCGCGGTGTCCTCGGCATTTTTGCAGGAAAAGATCATGGAGGCCCGGGCCGAAGTGGCGGCGGGACGCCCGCTGGACAAGGTGCTGGAGGCGCAGGGCATCTTCCCGGATGTGTACATCCTCACCCTTGCCTCGGGCCAGCGCACCGGCCAGCTTGGGCCCTTCCTCTCGCGCGTGACGGGCATCATGGAGCGCGAGGTGGACAACGTCCTGCGGCGCATCGTGGCGCTGGCGGAGCCGCTGCTCATCCTGTGTGTGGGCCTTGTCATCGCCTTTATTGTGGTCGCCATCCTTGAACCCATCTTCGACCTGACGACACTGGTCCGCTAGCGCTCCCCCCACAAACACCACCGCGCCCGCACCCTCCGGACAGCCAGAGGATGCGGGCGCGCCGCGCTTGGCGCCTCTGCGGCGTTATTGTGCGTCCTCGCCCTCTGGCGGCGGATGGTCCAGCGTCCGCCGAACAATGGTCGCCTCGCCGGGGCGTACTGTGTGCAGGCGCAAGCGCAAATAGGGCTGTCCCGTCACATCGCGGCTCACCGTGGTCACGACATAGCGCCCGGCAGACAGCGCCACATGCACGCTGCCGCGCTCCGGGTCACGCCGCAGTTTGGGATTTTCCAGCCGCCGGATGTCGCCGTCGGGCTTTATGACGGCCACGGCAAACTCGCGCCCGTAGGCCAGCGCGCTTTCATCAAGGGCGCGGCCACCGGCGGCAAAGCGGATTTCCAATTCGCCCCGCTCCTCGTACCACGCCTTGGCGCGGGCCTCGGCCGAGGCATCGCCAACGCCCGAGGCATGCTCCGGATACAGCGGCCGCCATGCATGCCCGTCGTGGAATTCCACCCACGGCAGGTCGCGGTCCACGCGTGCGGGCACGCCAAGACTCCGCAGGGCCGCCACGGCAAAGACCGCGCGCTCCGCCTCGCTGGTCACCAGGCCGGACGCGGCGTTTTGCATTGGCGTCAGTGGCGGGCCGAGCACCGTATCCCGCGCTACGGCAAGGGCCGCACTGCCCCGCGCCACACGCCGCGCCGCGCCAAGAACCGACACTCCGCCGGACCCAAAACGCTCCGCCAGCGACCGCCGCCAGTGCGAATGCGGCTCATCCGCCACACGGCCACTGAGGACATAATCCCGGAACAGGTCATCCATGGCAGGATGCCCCGCCCGCTGCCACGCATCACGCGCAAGGCGGGCCTCGGCTTCGGCCTCCTCGGGCCGCATGGCCACAAGGTCCTTGGGGCTCATCTGCTCAAGCGCCTCGCGCAGGGGGATATTGGGCTCACTGGCCGCCATGATGAGCGCGCGGAGCACCTCGTACCCGTCGCGCCCTGCGGCGCGGACCACCTCAAGGGCGGCCTCGCTGCCGGGCACACTACGCCGCTGCATCACGGCGGCAGAGATGCCCGCAAACGCGCCAAGCTCGCTCATGCGGCGGGTTTCGGCGGAGGTTGTGGCCTCCTTGCGCTGGGCCTTGATGCTCTCGTACATGCCGGAAAAGTGCTGTTCCACCTCCGCGTAGCGGGGAAAACGAACCCAGCGCCCGCCCTCGGGCACGCCGCCGCGCGCAAGGTCAAGGGTCACCTGCCCGGTCTCGTCCGGGGCAACCGACGTCCACGCATAGGCCACTTGCCCGCCGCGCCCCGCGCCAATAAGATAATCGCCGCCGCCAAGGGTGATGCGTCCCTCGCCGTCCTCATCCAGCGTTACCCGCGCTGCGCGCGTCAAGCCGCCGCCGTTCACCACAAAAATATACGCCGTGCCGCCGCCAAAGGGCGCATCGCCGCCCCGCACACGGATGAGCAGGTCTCCGGGCGGGGTGTATTCATGGGTGCGGTTATAGATGTCGCAGGAGCGCTTCCGCGCGTAGAGCGGCTCATCCGAGGGGCCGTGGCCGTAGGCCGGGGCCAGAACGATGGGCGCGGCAAGGGCGGGTTTCAGGAACCACCCAACGCCAAAGTCCGCGTCAATCTCCCCTGCGCCAAGGGGCCACCAGCCCCCGGCGGCCCACACCTCAACCCACATATGGTTGCCGTCATCATGCCGCCATGCGGGCACAAGGCACGGACGCGCGGGAATGCTGAGCGACCGGCACGCCGCAACAAGCAGGGCCGAAAGCTCCTCGCACCGCCCGGCCCCACGCGCCAAGGTGTCCTGCACGCCTTGGTCGCGGCGCGAGGACGGCCCGTAGGCCGCACGGGTGAACACCCACTGGTTCAGGGACAGCGCGGCGCGGCGCATGTCGCCGCTGAGGACGCCAAGGGGAGCCAGCGCGCTGAAAAATTCCCGCCGGTACGGCTGAACAGGCTCCTGCGTGACGCGGTGGGGGACGACATAGCGCAAGAAGATATCCCACGGTACGGAGGGTCCCCACGGCATGGCGCGGCGGGCGATAAAGGCATAGTCCACGTGCTCGGCAAGGGCGGCCTCGTCCATGGTCATGGCGTCGGCAGGCGGCAGGTTGGCCACCAGAAACCACGCGGCGCGCCGCCGCCGGGAACCGGGTTCGTACCGGCTGAGAAACCGCCGCAGCTCCGGGGCATTCTCCCCGGCAACATCAAGGACGGCCCGGATGTTGTCCGCCACCTGCTTGGCCCCGGGGGCGTCGTCGGGTATCATGGCCTTTGGGGCACTACGCCCCGCACACCCTGCACAAACGCACAACACCAGCACCGCAAGGAGCCGCGCCGGATGCCCGAGACACTGCATCGTCGTCCTGCCCATTCCGCCCTCCTGTGGCTGCTGTGCGCCGCCACGTACTGGCTTGCCGTCACCCTCGGGCACGACACGGCAAGCACGCTGTACGGCCGCATCTTTTCCCTGTTTGGCCGTCCGGTCATGGAGGCCGCCCTCCATGCCGCAAGCCTTGCCTTCCTCGCCCTGCTTGTACTGGCCCGCCTGCGCATTGGCAGTGCGCCCCGCCGCCGCGAGGTTGGCGCATGGGCCATCCTGCTCGCCCTTGTGGCCCTTGCCGACGCGCTGCTGGTGGTCACCAACATTGAGCGCGTCCACTACCCGCAATACGCCCTGCTTGGCCTGCTGCTTATGCTGGCGTGCGAGGACGCCGTGGCGGCCATGCTGCTGGGCGCCTTGGCGGGGTGCGTGGACGAGGCCCTGCAGTACGCCCTGCTTCCACAGTACACCAAATACCTCGATAGCAACGACTGCATTTTGAATCTTCTTGGCGTGGCTCTGGGCGTGATGCTGTGGCGCTGGGCCAGCACCCGCCCGGCGCGCGCCAGCCAGCCCGCCCGCGCCGTGGGGGCCAGCCTGTGGGGCATCGTCCTGCTCACCGGCCTGTGGGCCGGACTGACGGACCGCTTCATTCCCTACGCCCAGCCCGGAAACGAGTATGCCGTGTTCCCCCTCATCGACGGAACACGGCATATGGTGTTGTCCTTTCTTCAGCCCGCGTCCTTTTGGACCGTGGCCGAATACGGCAGGCGCTATCACATTCTTTCCCCGGCGTGGGGGCTGGCCGCGTTTGCGGCGCTGCTTTTCGCCGTCACCGCGCTGGTGCGCGCGGCAACACGCCGCACTACAGACGCGTAACGCGCAGAACCTCCTCCACCGTGGTCCGGCCCTGCCGCACCAGTTCAAGGCCATGTTCCAGCATGGAGCGGTGCCCGCCAGCGCGCGCATACTCTTGAATGCGGTCCACACTGGCCTTGCTAAGAATCAGCCCGCGCAGACCTTCGTCCACGGGCAAAAGCTCAAAAATGCCATGGCGGCCCTTAAAGCCGGTCTGCATGCACGCCTCGCACCCCTGACTGACCTGCTGCTCCACAATATCCTTCCCGGCTTCGCCAAGCAGGCGCTTGGTTTCTTCCTCAATGGGGCGGGGCGCGGCGCACTCCGGGCAGTTGAGGCGCACCAGACGCTGGCCCATGGCAAGGGACACCGACGACGCCACAAGAAACGGCTCAATGCCCATCTCCAGCAGGCGCGTCACCGCGGTGGCTGCGTCGTTGGTGTGCAGGGTCGCCAGAACAAGATGCCCGGTCAGCGACGCCTGAATGGCGGTGCTGGCGGTTTCCTCGTCGCGAATCTCACCAACGAGGATGATGTCCGGGTCCTGCCGCAAAAAGGCGCGGATGGCTCCGGCAAAGGTCACGCCCGCCGCACGGTTCACCTGCACCTGATTCACGCCCTCAAGGTTGTATTCCACCGGGTCTTCCACGGTCATAATGTTGCTGGCCTCGCTGACCAGCTCCGACAGCGCGGCGTAGAGGGTGGTGGTTTTGCCGCTGCCCGTCGGGCCGGTGACCAGGACGATGCCGTGGGGCGCGCTCACCACCTGCCGGAACTGCACAAGGTCCTCCCCCTGCAACCCAAGGTCCGGCAGGGACAGGATGGTCTTGGACCGGTCCAGAATACGCAGCACCGCCTTTTCGCCCTTGAGGGTGGGCACGGTGGAGACGCGGATGTCCACGTCCTTGTGCCCCACCTTCACGCGGATGCGTCCGTCCTGCGGGGCGCGCGTTTCGGCCACGTCCATCTCGGCCATGACCTTGATGCGCGCCAGCACGGTGGATTGCAGCCGCCGGTCCAGCTGACGCACGGTGTGCAGCACACCGTCAAGGCGGAACCGGATAAGAAAGCGGCCCTCGCTGGCCTCCACGTGCACGTCCGATGCGCCCTGACTCACCGCCTGCTGGATGACCTTATTTACCAGCCGGACAATGGGCGCATCGTCGTGCCCCCAGCCAAGGAGTTCCTGACTGTCCGACGCGGCGTCAAGGTCGCCGTCCTCCTCGCTCTGCTCGCCCTCCTCCTCCCACAGGGACAGGGCTTCCTCCAGCGCCGGATAGAACGCTTCCTCCGCCACCACTTCGGTGCGCAGGCCCATGCCTAGCATCCAGCTGAGGTAGTCCGCCTGCACAAGGGCGCGGTCCTTGAGCACCCACACGGTCACGGCGTCCCCGTCCATGCCAACGGGCAAAAACTCGTTGCGCTGTGGGAAGGACAAATAGGCCTGCACCACGGTGTCGCTCAGGCTTTCCAGCCGGATGGACTGCTGGGGCATGGTCTACTGCTCCTCCATGATGGGTGTCTCGGTCAGCGGCTTTTCTCCCGCTTCGGGCGCGGGCGCGGGCTTGCCGCCCATGCCAAAGCTCTCAAGGCTCTCGTCCACGGAGTTGGGCGGAATCTCGTCCTCGTCGAGGTTGAATTCCTTGTTAATGGCATCCTGCACGCCCTGCGTCTGCTGGCGCGCCTCGTCCAGCTTGCGGCGGCTCAGCTCCATGGCGTCCTCGCGCGTGTGCACGATGTGGGCGGAGACAAAGAGCATCAGCGTCCGCTTCACGGCCGATGTGTTGCGGCTCTTAAACAGCCAGCCAAGGAGCGGCACCTCGGAGATGCCGGGCATGGCCTTTTGCCCACGGTCCAGGTCGTCCTGAATCAGGCCGCCGATGACCATGGTCGCGCCGTCCAGAAGCTGGACCGAGGTTTTGGTGTTGCGCTTGAGGGTAATGGGCAGACCATCCGTGGCGGAAATGGCCGTCACACGCGCCACCTCCTGATACAGGTCCAGATGGATGAGGCCATCCTCGGCGTTGATGTGCGGGGTGACCTGCAACTTCACGCCGATTTCCTTTTCGCGGTACTGGTTCTGGGTGGTGCCGCCGTCGGTAATGTTGCGCCCTTCCAGCACAAAGCGCTCCTCACCCACAAAGATTTCGGCCTCGGCATGGTCCATGGTCAGAATCTGCGGGGTGGAGAGGATGTTCACGCCCGTGGCTTCCTTCAAATAGGATACAAGCGCGCCAAGGGAGGGGTAGCGGACGCCGTCGTAGGTGACCACATCGCCCAATACGCCAAGGGTAAAGCCGCCGGGAAGCGCCGAAAAGTTCGGCCCCTCCGGGTCGCTCTCCAGCGTTGGGGCTTGGAAGGGAATCAGCGAACTGTCGCCGGTCTTGGGGTTGTCAATAAAGCCAATGCTGGCCCCAACGTTGCTGCCGCCGCCACCAGCCAGCCATTCCACGCCAAAGGACTGCGCGTTCTCAAGGCTGGTCTCCAAGATGAGCGCCTCCACAAACACCTGATCCAGCGGCCGGTCCAGCTCCTCCACGATGGCGTCCACCCGCGCGAGGAAATCCGGATCGCCCAGCACCACCAGCGTGTTGGTATCCACATCCGACGACACAAGGAAGGAGTCCTCCTTTTCCTTGCCCGCCACGACGGAGGTTTTGGTTTTGGCGTCTTCACCGCCCGCGCCAGCAGGCGAGGCGGATTCATCAAGGCGCTCGCCAAGGGACGAGAGCACATCGGCCACGGTGTTGGCCTTGGCATTGCGCAGGCGGTAAATTTTGTAATTGGACGTGACGTCCTCGCCGGTATCGAGGCGCTGAAGCAAGGCCTTCACCTCATCCACCTGCGCGGGCAGTCCGGCAATGAGCACGCTGTTGGACCAGCCAAGAACATAGGACAGCGGCTCGTCGCCGCCAAAGCCCTTGGCCTTGAGGTCGCCATAGAATTTGGCAATCACACGCTGGGCGTCCGTGGCCTTGACCTTTTCCAGCGGGACAATGTCGTGCTTCCAGTCCGGACGCGTCAGGGGGACGGAGTCCAGCACTTCCACAATGCGCCGCACCATAAGGCGCTTGTCGCTGATGAGCAGGGCGCGCGCCTGCGGGACGGGCAGCGCCGCGCCGTAGCCGGGGCTGACCATACCGGCCACCAGTTCGCTGGCGGACTTGGGCTCCAGCCCGCCCTCAAGGCGGTAGAACACGGTGATGCGCTCGTCGTCGCCGCCGGGGCTGATGCTGGGATAGAGCGTGTCGCCAATCTCCTTCACCTGCCCGCGCCGGACGATGTAGTGCACGTCGTCCTTGATGACCACATCATACCCCACCAGCAGCAGCATATGCCGCAGAATGGTCATCAGCTCGGACTCCGTGACCGGCTCCTTGGAATAGATGCTCACACGCTGGGCGGGGATGCCCTCGTCGTAGACAAAGTTCTTGCCCGTGTAGTTGGCCACAAACTTGACGAGGTCCCCAATGAGGATGTTGTCCAGATTGGCCTGCACGTCCGCGCCATCCTGCGCGGCGGCCGCGCCGCACAAGGTCAGCACCAGCGCCGCGCACACCACGGCATTCCGCATCAGCTTGAGCATCACGTTTCCCCCTGTTCTTCCGCGATGTTGATTCTACCCTGCTTCCGTCTAGTCGATGTTCAAGAGAAAGGTCTTCACATCCTTGCCGCGCTGCACATCCACCGTCACGGTGGTGCCGGGCTTCATGTCCTTGTAGGCCATCAGGAGCTTGTGCGGGCCGTCCATGCGCCTGCCGTTGATGCGGATGAGGACGTCGTTATCCACCAGCCCAATGGTGCTGAGGATGGAGTCCTTTTTGATGTCCCGCAGCCGGAAGCCAATCACTTTGCCCCCCTCGCGGAAGGGCTTGAAATTGGCGTGGTTGAGCATCTGTGTGGGGTCCTTGAGGTACGGGGCGATCTTTTTGCCGTCGAGGTTCACGGCCACGGACTTTTCCACCGTTACCGGCGCGGGCAGGTTTTTCTGGTCGCGCAGCTCCACGCGCTGTGTGTCGCCCCCGCGCGTCCACACCACGGCCTGCGGCTCCACGCTGATCAGCTTCCAGCCCTGCTCGTTTTGCCCGGCGGACAGGGTCTTAAACTCCTGCCCCACCATGAACAGCCCATACGAGGGCTTGCCCAGCACGGTCCCAAGCAGCCGCCACGACGCGGGGTTGACCTTGGGCGCGGCCTGCTTGGGCGCGGCGGCCTTGGGCGCCGGCGTTGCCAGACCAAGGATATTGCGGTCGCGAATGTCCTTGATAAGCCTGTTCTGCTCCGCCGCGGAAGCAGGCACCGCCTCCGGCGCATCGGGCCGCGGCGGCACGGACACGGGCACAGCCCACCCGCTGACTGCATAGGCAGCGGCCAAACCAACAACAATAGGCCATATCCATTTCAACATATTGAATTTCATCGTCGTTATGCTATACACCTGTAATGTAGAGGTTTCCCCATCATTACTCGGTATAAGCGATTTCACCCTCTACTACAATACGTTTCCCAAATCATTGCACAAGGCGAGCGCTTTTCACCCAGCAGATAACGGCCTGTCACGGGCCTTTGAGGGAAAATGACCAAATCAGGCACCCAAACGCCCTCCCGCAGATTCACCCGCGCCCTGCTCCGGCAGTGGTCCTCCACATGGCGGGGGCTTGTGTCGCCGGGGTACCTTGCGCTGGTGCTTGCCGGGGGTGTGGCCTACGCCCTGCCCCGGCCCGCAGCGGCCCTGCCCCTTGGCATGCTGCTGCTCAAGGCCTGCGCCGAGGAAGCCGCCTTCCGCTTTGGCCTGCAGGAGACCGTGCACCGGCTTGTCTCGGACCGAACCTTCGGCCCCGTGAGCGTCGCCAATCTTGCGGCGTCGGCCACATTCAGCGCCATGCACCTTGTGTCCCACAGTCCGCCGTGGGCGCTGGCAACCTTTGTCCCGTCCCTTGCCTTCGGCCTTGTGTGGGACCGCCACCGCAGCCTGCCGCTGTGCGTGCTGCTGCACCTTGTCTACAACGCCCTCTATTTCCACCGCCCCCTGCTGGGCGCAGGCTAGACGGACGGCCATGGCCGCCCGCTCTCGCCAAGGAGTCACCATGCACCTGCCACACCGCCCGCACCGTCCCCGCCCCGGCAGCCGCCTTGTCCCTGCCGTGCTGGGCCTTGCTCTTGCCGCCCTTGTCTGCGCCTGCGCGCCGCGCACCACCCCGCAGGACACCGCACCAACCGGCCCCGCCACGGTGCAGGACATCCTTGCCCAGCGCCTGACGCGCCAGCATACGCCCGTAGACTCCGTCTTTTCCCCGCCGGAGGACATCAGCCACCCGCGCCACGCCATACTGCTCTCGCGCCAACATCCGGACGTTGCCCTGCTGCGCGGCGTCACCTGCGCTATCGCCAAAGAAAACGGCGTGGCCGCCGGGTTTGAAAACGGCACCGTGACCATCCTTGGCGCAGAGGACTGCCGCACCGCCGCCTTGCCCGGACGCGGCCCTGTGGACCGCATCAGCTGGCAGCCGGGGTATCCGGCCCTTGCGGCAACGCAGGCGGGCTCGCGCGTGGTGCATGTGCTGGCGGTGGAGCGCTGCGCATGGGTGGGGGAACACCGCGTACGGGGGGATATTGAGCGCATCGCCATTTCGCCGCGCGGGGCGTGGCTGGCCGTGGTGGACGCCGCGCACAAGCTGTGGCTTGGGTCCTCCGTTGGCGTGCTGGACCATGTGGGCACCCTGCGCTTTAAGGTGCTGGCCTTCGCCTTTACCCCCGGCGAATCCGTACTTATGGCGGCGGACAGCGCGGGCTGGGTGACGCTGTGGACCACATCGCCCATGGCCTTTGGCGGACGCTTTTTAGTCCCGGGCGGACCATTTGCCGCCGCGCGCTTTGACGGCCGCGTACTGACCCTCACCCCAAAGGACGGACGCCCCGTGGGCTTTGATGTGGCAACGCGCACGCCCGTGCCCCCACAGCCAGACGACAGCCCCTTCACCCTTGCCGGGGGCGTGCTCACCTACACCGCCCCGGACAAGCGCTGGGTCAAGCGCGTTGCCTTCTCCCCGCCGCCCCTTACGGCGGCCATTGCACCGCAGGCGGAGCGCCTTCGCCTTGCGGACATGGACGGCGAAACCCGCGTGTACAGCCTGCGCACCGGGCGCGAAGCCACAGCCCCGGATGACGCCGCGTGGGAAAGCGCCGCCATCACCGCCACAGGCGAAATTTTGCACGGCGAGGAGCGCTACCGCGTGGCGGATCCCATCATGCAATCTTCCGGCAAGCTGTTGCTCTGCCGGTATATTGCGGGTATAGGATTCTATTTATGGTGGGTAAAATCCCCTTCCGTTGAGGGGGTCCCCGAAGCGCCGCCCGGCGCACTGCCCCTGCGGACATCCATCCGCACGGACACACGCCCCGGCGGCGTACCGCTTGCCAGCCCGCCAGCGTCAGAGGAGTCATCCACACGCGCCAGCGACAAGGAGTCCGCACCATGACACGCGCACGCACACCGCGCCGCACACGCGGCGGCTTCAGCCTCATTGAACTGATGGTCGTCATCGTCATCCTTGGCATCCTTGCCACGCTTCTTGTGCCCAAAATCATGGACCGTCCGGACGAGGCGCGCATCACCAAGGCGCGGCTGGACATCCAATCCATTGAAACCGCCCTCAAGCTCTACAAGCTGGACAACGGCCGCTACCCCACCACCGAGCAAGGCCTAAGCGTGCTGGCCGGGGATTATCTGGAAAACACCGGCCTGCCACACGACCCGTGGGGCAATGAATACATCTATCAAGCCCCCGGCCCCGGCGGCGCGGACTACGACATCGTCAGCCTTGGCGCGGACGGCAAGGAAGGCGGCACGGACACCGCCGCCGACATCAGCGCGCTGGACGAGGACGGCTGATGCCCTCGCCCGTGCGCCGCGCGCCGTCTGGCATGACGCTTATCGAAATCCTCGTGGTGATGGCGATTGTTGCCGTGGCGTGGGGCCTTGTGCTGCCGCGTCTGGACATCGGCGCGGCAGGCGATGAGACCGCCAAGCGCCTCAGCGCCCTGACCACCGCGCTGGACGCCGTGCGCGAAGAAGCCCTGCGCACCGGGCGCACACAGGCTGTGACCATCGCCATCGGCGAAACAATGCTGGTGTGGGAAGAAACGGAAATGGAACTGCCCGCCGCCGTCTCGCGCGCCAAGGTCAATGGCGAGAATCCGGGCGGACTGGCCTTTGCCTTCAACATTTACCCCAGCGGCGTCAGCGACGAGGTCCGCCTTGTCCTGCGCGACGGCAGCGCCCTGCGCCTTGATGCACTGGGGGACACCTTCGACTCCAACTCATGAGGACGCCCATGCCCCATGCCTCCCGCGCCGGGTTTTCCCTGCTTGAGGTGCTCATCGCCCTGATGGTGGCCGCCGTGCTGGCTGTTGGGCTGATGAGCGCGCAGGGGCATATTGTGCATCTTGCCGAGCGCGGGCGGGGCATATGGGACAACCTCAACATGACCACGCGCCTCATGGCCGAGGATTATCCGGACCGCCTCACCACCCCGTCCGCGGGTTTTGTGCCGGACTCGGAGCAGCCCGGCGGGGAGTGGCAGCTTGAGCGCACGGGCAGCATCGACGGCCTTGGGCGCTACGCCCTCACCACCAAAGTGCCCGACGCCACCCTGCGCTGGGAGTGGCTGCGCAACGAGCGCATCGCCGGGAGCGGACCATGACCGCGCGCCGCACGGGCTTCACCCTTGTGGAACTTTTGGTGGCGCTGGTAGTGGGCGCCATGGTCATGGGCATTGTGCTCGTCTCCGTGGACCGCACCATCCGCAACCACGCCGTGCTGGAGCGTCAGGGCGAAGCGCTCACGCGCATGGCGCGCCTGCGGCGGCTCTTGCACCGCGACTTCGTCAACGCCGATACCGACACCCTCACCTTCACCTCCGGCGCGCTGGAACTGCCCACCACCCACGCCCTTGGCATGGACGCCCCCTTCCGCGTGCTGGTGGAGTGGGACTTTTCCAGCGGCGGCATCATCCGGCGCGAAACCGTGGAAGACATGGACCTTGAGCGCGAGCTTACCGTCCTGCCCCGGTACAACGACTTTACGGCGGAACTCTACGACAGCGGCAAACGGCGCTGGCTCCCGGCGCGGACGCTTTTTTCCATGCAGTCTCCGGCCTTCACGGCCCTGCGCCTGACCCTGACCCCCCAAGGCGGCGAGGAGATCACCATCATTGAACGCCTGCCCGCCATGAAAACGCGGGAGGCCGCACCATGACGCCGCGCCCTGCGGGCCGCCGCGCCCCCCAGCGCGGGGCCGTGCTTATCCTTGTGCTGGTGTGCATGCTGGCGGTGGCGTCCCTCGTCCTTGGCGCGCTGGACCAGAGCTTTCGCCAAGCGCGCGAGCCAGCCCTGCTGGCCAAGGAATACCGCGCGGACATGCTGGCCGAGGCAGGCCTTGCCGCCGCAGTCCAGCGCATCCAAAACCGCGACACCCTCCCCGGAGCGGACGGTCCGCTGGACGACTGGGCCGAGACATGGTCCGGCCCGGGCATGACCGTGCACATCATCCCCTGCAACGCCTATATCGACCTTGGCTGGCTGCTCCCCGGAGAAACGGAATCCGAGCAGCAAACCACAACGGATGCCTCCAAACGCACGCAGCGCGCGGTAGAAGAACTCCTGCGTGATGCAAAGCTCCCCATCACCGCCGCGCAGTACCTTATGGATTGGATGGACAAGGACACAGACCGCGAAAGGTTGCACGGAAGTGAAAAATCAGCATATAGTTCAACAGGGAAGGACTACTTTCCGCGCAACGACGCCCTGCCGCGTCCTGAAGAGGCCCTGCTTGTGCGCGAGTGGGACGACGCTACCCCCAAATGGGTGCGGGAGCACTTCACCCTGTGGGGGGAAGACGAGGCGGCGCTGAACCTCAACTTCGCGCCGGAGGACGTTATCCGCGCCTTCCTGCCGGAGCTTGAGCCATATGTGCCAAGCCTCCTGCACTACCGCGAAAAGTTTGGCCTGCGCACTCCGGCGGACCTCATGCACGGCGACATCGGCGTGCCGCAGGAGGTTTTTTTGGAGGTGGACCAATACGTCACGGTGTCAGCAGGGGCCTACCGCGTGGTTATCGACGTGGACCGCCAAGGCTGGCACCAGCGCGTGCGGTGCATCGTCAACGTCAACGAGACGGAGTGGGAACTCGTCTGCGCCGATGTGTTGGAGAATTGGCTGGAGGACTAAGACGCGACCCGTACACAGGCTGGCCGCTCCACAGCGCGCCGCCCCTCACGCCCCGGAAACAGGTGGGATACAATGGCCGCAAAGCGCTTCTACGCCCTGCACTTCGATGGCGACACGGAACACTGGGAACAGTTCGACGGCGCGCGCCTCGCCCCGTGCGAGCCGCCCTCCGGCGCGCCGGACTTGCCCGTTGTCGCCCTCATTCCGGACGACCATATCTTTTTCTTTCATCCAGATGATATTTCGCTGACCAAGGCGAGGGCCATGCGCGCGGCGTGCCTGCTGCGTATGGAGCACCTCTTCCCCCAGCCGCAGGACGGGCAGGAACGCGGCCTTGTCCATGGCGGCGCGGGGGGCCTGCTTGGCTTTGTCACCGGGCCGGGGCTTGCCGCATTCTGGGAACGCCATGCCGAGTCCCTCGCCCACGCCACCCTTGTCTCCTCCAAATTTCTGCTTGGTTGGAACGTGGCGGCGCAGCGCAGCCTTGAGCGCTGGACCATGAGTAACGGCTCCAGCCCGCACATCCTCACCAAAGGCGGCATGGTGCACCGCACGCCGGACTCTGCGGAGCTGTCCCGCCGCATGGATGACGGGGACCAGCCCGCCGCCGTGGACTGGCGCGAGGCCCTCACCGAAGTGGGCACCCAGCCGCGCATGTGGTCGCGCCTGCGCCTGCCGCTCACGCGGTCCGGCTCCCGCGAGGGGATGCTGCGCCACGTCGCCATTGCCGCCGCGTGCATCACAGTGGCCGCCGTTCTGGCACTGTCCGTGAGTGTGCGGCAGTACCTGCACTACAGCGCGGAGGCCGAAACCCGCGAGGCCGCCCTGTCCGAGCTTTACGCCCGCGCCCTTGGCCCGGACCAAGGCCCGGCCCCCTACCGGCGGCTGGTGTCCCTGCACGCGCGCCTCAAGGGCGAGGACATCCCCGGGTTTGACGTCCTCAGCCTGCTTGGCACCCTCAGCGCCAAGGCGCCGCAGGGGCTGAAGGTGGACTCCCTGACGCTGGCCCCGGGCAAAGGCTCCCTGCGCGGCACCCTGCCAAACTACGACGCGGTGGAGCAGTACCTGAGCGCCCTCAAGGACGCCCCGGGCTACACCTTTACACTCCAACAGGCGACCACAGCCGAAGGCGGCGTCGTCTTTGGCATGAACGTCACGGTCACGAAGTAGGGGGAACCATGTCGCTCTTCGACCATCCCGCCGTACAACGCATCCTTGCCCACCCGGACAAGGCCGCCATGCTTGCCCTTGGGGCGTGGGCGGTTGTGCTTTTGCTGCTGTGGGGGGCGGTTTCCGGCGCGGCGCAGACCGCACTGGCCCGCATTGAGGACACGGACAAGCGCTTTGCCCGCGCGGCCCCCCTTGTGCGCGAGGTCCTCTACATGCAGGCCCAGCGCGCGGAATTTGAATCCATGGAGCCGCTGGCCGCCGCCCGCAAGGTCACGCGTGACCTCAAGATGGACGACCGGCTGGCCGCCATCCGCCCCACTCCGGCGGCGGACGGCAACGACGGCATCCAAATGGTCTTTGAACGCCTGAACCTGCCGCAGACCCTGAACCTGCTCAAGAACCTGCGGGACCGGGTGGGGCTGAAGGTGGTGTCCTGTTCGCTCAATAAGCGCCTCGACAACCCCGCCCTCGCAGACATGCAACTCATCTTGGTGCGCTAAAGGAGCCCACACATGGCCGAAACAATTTTGCTGTCCGAAAGAAAACGCCGCCCCGCCCTGCGCGGAGCGGGTATTACGTTGCTCTTCATCGCCGCATTGGTGGCTGGGCTCGCCTTTTTTACCCCGTGGGACCGGGTGTGGTCCGGCGCGCTGCACTTAACCCTGTCGCGCATGGACCAAGTGGAAGCCAAGTGGAAAGGACTTGACGAGGCCAGCATGTTCCGCTTCACCTTGTCGGACCTTATGGGCATGACGCCGCGCATGCGCTTTGCCGCGGACGCCGTCAGCGCCAGCGTCAGCACCACGCCGCTCACGGCCACCAACGTGACCCTCGACCTTGGGCACACCACGGTGCGCATTGACGAAGCGCGGCTGGAGGTTGGGCTTGCGCCCCTTGTCCGGCTGACCATCAGCACCGGCCCGGAACTCACGGCGGAGCTGTATGAAGGGAAAAAGCTCCTCGTCACCGGCTCCGCCAAAGCGGAAAAGCTGCTGTCCGGCCGCCACTTCAGCGGCGAGGTGGACCTGCTGGCGGACTGCCAATGGCAGGACGGATGGACGCGCTACCCGAGCACCGGCAATGTGGACATCTACGCCGACGAGTTGCAGCTGCCAAACGGCGTTATGGCCAGCAAAGTCCGGCTGGACATGGACCTGCGCGGCGAGCAAGGCATCATCCGCACCCTGTCCGCCGCGGGTCCGCTGCCCATGGCTGCACAGGGCACCGTGGAATTCCGCAAGAACCTTTTCTTCTCGCGCGTGGCTCTTAATGGCACCATCGGCTCCGGCGAAGGCCGCATCCCATTCGCCCGTGAAAACAGGCTGACCCGACTTCTGAACTGACGCGAACCCGGACCGGAAACATGATACTGCCCGACTTCACCTTCCCCGCCGCGGCAACGGCGCTGGGACTGGCCCTTGGTGTTCCCGCCGCCACCGCTGTGCGGCGCTATCTGACCACCCTCCCCGATGACGAATACGACGCCCCGCACCGCCGCCTTGCCCTGCTCACCGGGCTGGTCATGGCCGCAGCCAGCCTCATGCTGGCCCTGCGCTACGGTCCGGGGGCGGAATTCACCGTGTACTTCGCCTTTACCGCCGTGCTTGCCACGGCCAGCTTCATCGACCTCTACAGCTTCATCCTGCCGGACGCCGTCACCCTGCCCTGCGCCGTGGCCGCCCCGGTGGCCGCCATTGTCCTGCTGGATATGCCCGTGGTGGAATGCGTGGGCGGAGCAGTGGCCGGAAGCGGCCTGTTCTGGCTCCTGCAGCTCATCTACAGGCACGTGCGCGGCGTAGAGGGCCTTGGTTCCGGCGACATCAAACTCATGGTCTGCCTTGGCGCCCTCACAGGGCTGACGCTATTGCCCCTGACCATTTTGCTCTCCTGCTTTGCCGCCCTTGCCGCGGCCCTCGCCATCCGCCTGCGCGGCTCCGCCGTGGGGATGCAGACCGCCCTGCCCTTTGGGCCGTTTCTGTGCCTTGGGGCGCTGCTGGCCCTCACCGCAGGCCACCGCATCATGGCTTGGTACCTCGGCGCGGTGCTCTAACCCCCACGCAAAAAAGCGGAGCGCCCAGCCGGGGCACTCCGCCGTCGCGCGGCGCACAGGCGCCGCGCGGTGAACATCCTTCGCGCCCTACTGCGGCGCGCCGCACCCTGCTGGCGCGCCCTGCCATTCGTCCACCAGCATCAAACGCAGGCCGACATTGCCGGGACCAAGGTCATGGGTACCGTAGCCTGTGCCCGTAGCCGTCACCACGCCTTCCGGACCGCTGGCAAAATGGTCCGTCACGCTGTCCAGAATAAGCGCGCCCGTGGGGGTAATGATTTCCTGCCGGAACGCCGTGGGATACACGGGCTTGCCGCGCAAGAGTTCCAGCGTGGCCGGTGCGGGCAGGCCAAGTGTGCCGTGGGCGCACTGCACGCGCCCGGTAAACCACGGCAGGGGCGAGGACACAACCCGCGTCACGCCAAGCGCCTCCAGCGCGTAAAAGGCACCCACCACGTCCACAAGGGTGTCCACCGCGCCCACTTCATGAAAATGCACCTGATCCACTGGTATGCCGTGCACGGCGGCCTCCACCTCGGCCAGCCTGATAAAAGCCTGCGCCGCGCGCTCGCACACAGCGCCGCCAAGCTGCAAAAATGAGATGATGGCAATAATCTCAGACAAATGCCGCAGGGGCTGGTCCGCCCCGCCCTCAACGACAAGGCGCATGCCCACAAGACCTGTGGCGCGGGTTTCTTCCGCACGCACACGCGCGTCCACGCCCACCTCGCGCAGGGCCGTCTCCACCGGAGCAACATCCACCCCAAGGCCGGCCGAGGCGGCAAGGAACATGTCTCCGGCAATGCCGAAGCCGCAATCCATAAACAGTTCTGGCATATCCACTCCATAGGCGGGAGAGGGACCGGCCAAAGCCGGAGAATCCCCTTGAAATACCGCGCCCTCTGTGCAACGTTACATACTATCAGAAGCCGTGTCCTTCCGGGGCGGGGCGCACAGCGCGCCACGCGGCACGGCGTCGTCTTCTGCCACATAAGGAGAAAGCGCATGCTGGTCGGCAATTGGATGAGCACCGAACCCGTCACGGCCCCTCCGGATACCTCCATGATGCGCGCCGCCAAGCTCATGAAGGACAAAGGCGTGCGCAGTCTTTCCATCGTTGACGACGCAGGGCTGCTGCTTGGCATCGTCACCGACCGCGACATCAAGGAGGCCTCGCCCTCGCAGGCCACCACCCTTGATGTGCACGAGCTGTACTACCTGCTTTCCGAGATACGGGTCAAAGACATCATGACCGCCCGGCCGCGCCTTGTCACGGTTTCGCCCGAAGACTCCGTGGAAAAGGCCGCCGTTCTCCTCCAGCGCCACAAAATCGGCGGCGTGCCTGTGGTCACCGGCGGGGACAAGCTGGTGGGCATCCTCACCCAAACGGACGTTTTTGACGTACTCATCACCATCACCGGCGTCTTGCACGGGGGCTTTCAGTTTGGCATTGAACTGCCGGACCAGCCCGGAACCATGGCCGGTCTGGTGGAATTTCTGAACTCCCACCACGCCCGCATCATGAGCATCCTCACCGCTTACGAGCCCGTGGGCGCGCCAAACCGCCACGTTGTGGTGCGCATTCAGAACATGGACCCCACCGCGCAGACCACCATGCTGGACGAACTGGCGGAGCGCTACGCCGTCCTCTACATCCTGCGCGAGGACATCGAGCCCGCCCCGGATGACGGCGCCAGTCCACACCCTGCGTAGTCTGGCCCGCTTGCGCCTTTGCCCCTGCGTCATCCGCGGTGGCGGATTTGGTCCTTTCAGGCAGTGCGCCCTAATGCTTCCGCAATTTCTGCCGATAGGGTGAAATCTCGCGAGCATACCCGGCACTGCGCTGTCGACGCGGTATCTCTTTTGTACCGCACAGGGCCCCCATTTTGCCGATATATTGTGCGGGGAATATCTGCTAGAATCGTTGTAGACTACAATTCACTGCCAACCCCGCATATTCTATGAAACGGCTTCGCCACGTTTTTGTCCAACTGGGACTTATGGCCTGCGTCTGCGTCCTTTTGGGCGTATGGAGCACCCCCGCGCTAGCGCATTTTGGCGTGGTGAACATTGGGGTGTTGTCCAAGCGCGGGCAAGCGGGCAGTTTTGCGCGCTGGAACCTCACCGCCGCCTACCTCTCCGCCACTGTGCCGGGGCATGTTTTCCGCATTATGCCGCTGTCCTTCGGGCAGGTGCGCCCTGCTGTCGCCAACCGGGATATCGACTTTCTGCTGTGCAATCCCGCCCTGTTCGTGGAGCTGGAGAAGACCAACGGCATCAGCCCGATGTTGACGCTCAATACCGCCCGCTTTGGGGTGACCAGTTCGCGCTTTGGCGGCGTCGCCTTTACCCTGTCGGACCGCGTGGACATCAGCACCATCAGCGACCTGCACGGCATCCGCTTTGCGGCGGTGGACCCGTCCTCCCTTGGCGGCTGGCTGGCCCTGCGGCGCGAGTTGCAACGCATCGGCATCATCCCGGCCAAGGACCTGCGCGAACTCACTTTTACCGGCTCGCACGATAGCGTGGTGGACGCCGTCCTCAGCGGCGCGGCGGACGCGGGAACCGTGCGCACCGGCACGCTGGAACGCCTCAGCGCCCAGCGCGGCATTCCGCCGGGCACGTTCAAGGTGCTGCGCCCCATTGGCGGGCACTCCATCACCTTTCCCTACGAACACAGCACCCGGCTGTACCCGGAGTGGCCCCTGTCGCGTATGCCGCACACCCCTGAAGACCTGGCCCGCCTTGTGGACGCCGCCCTGCTGGCCATGCCTCCGGACCATCCCGCCGCCATCACTGCTGGCATTTCCGGCTGGAGCGTCCCCCGCAACTACGAGCCCGTCCACGACCTGCTGCGTGAACTGCGCGTGCCCCCCTATGAGGACTACGGCAAGCTGGACCCTGCGGCCTTTTTCGCGCGGTATTGGCCCTATATCCTTGGCGCACTTGTCGCCATAATCATCCTTATGGGCGTCACGCTGCACATTCTGTGGCTGTACTCCCGCCTCAAGGTGACGGAAACCAACTACCGCGCCCTGTTCGAGAGTGCCACGGACATGACCTTCGTTTGTGACGGCGAGTACATTATGGACGCCAACCCCGCGGCCTGCCGCACCCTCGGCTTCACGCGCGAGGAGCTTCTTGGCGCGCGGATGCAGGACATCATCGCCGAGCCCATGCACGAACTGCCGTGCGAAAACGCGGACGCCTCGCACACCGCCCACACCTACAAGACCAGCTACCGCACCCGGGACGGACGCACCATTCCCGTGGAGCTCAATACCAACGTCATTGAATACATGGGCGAGGAAGCCGTCTTCCACGAAGCCCGAAATATCACCAGCCGCATGCAGGCCGAGAACGCCCTGCGCCAAAGCGAAGAGAAATTCCGCGCCTTTTTTGAACAGCACTCCGTGGTGATGATGGTGGCGGACGTCGCAACTGGCGTCATCACGGAAGCCAACGCCGCGGCTGCCGAGTTTTACGGCTATCCTCTGGACACCTTGCGCGGCATGCACGTGACCGATATCGACACGGACGACCCTGAAACCATAGCCGCCGCCATGGCCGAAGCCGTTAACGGCAACAAGCAAATCTTCCCCCTCACCCACAAGCTCCGCTCAGGTGAAGTCAGAAGCATTGAACTGCACGCCGTGCCCATGATTGTGGACGGCAAACAAACCATCTACGCCATTATCATTGATGTGACGGAGCGCCAGCGCATGGAACAGGAACTGCGCAGCGCCAACGCCTTTCAGGAACTCATGCTGGAAAACGGCATGATTGGCATCTGTTATGTCAGCCACACCACAATTCAGTGGACCAACTTCCGCTTCACGGAAATCACGGGCTACACGCAGGAGGAGATCCGCCACAACCCAGACCGCCTATTCACCTCGCCCAAAGACTTTCAGCAATTCCGCGTGGACACGGAAAATACCTTCCAGCGCGAGGATATCTACGACGCCATTCACGAATTGAACCGGCCCGATGGCATGCGCTACTGGTGCCGCATTACCGGCAAGGCCATCGACGGCGCCGCCCCACTCAATGGCACGCTGTGGCTCATTGACGACGTCACGGAAGAAAAAATCATGGAGGACCAGCTCCGCCACACCAACCGCATGCAGCAGGTTCTGCTGGAGAACGATATCCTCGGTATAGGCCTTGTGCAGGACGCCACCTTCCAGTGGGTGAACACCCGCTTTGCCGAAATGGTGGAGCGGCCAGAGGAGCAGCTCGTCGGCGCCCCAATCGACACCCTCTTCCCCTCGCAGGACGACTTTCAGCAGCTGCGCACAAGAGCGTACGAGGACCTCGCCCGCGGCGAGACCACCGAAAGCATCATCCGCATGGGTCGGGGGAGCTACGATTCCTTCTGGTGCCGCCTTATCAGCCGTTTTCTTGTGCCGGGCGATGCCTCCAAGGGCGCCGTGTGGATGATGGAGGATGTGACAGAACGCCGCCGGATGGAGGAGGAACTGCGCCTTATGGCCACGCGGGACGCCCTCACCGGCGCACTCAACCGCAGGCGCTTCATGGAAAAGGGAGAGAACGAAGTCCGCCGCGCGCGCCGCTACGGCCACGCCCTTACCGCCCTCATGTTGGACCTTGACCATTTTAAAGTCATCAACGATACCTACGGCCACCACACCGGTGATGAAGTGCTCAGGGCCGTTGTGGACGCCTGCCACGACACCCTGCGCGACTCCGACGTCTTTGGCCGCCTTGGCGGCGAGGAATTCGCCGTCATCCTCACGGAAACCACCGCAGAAGCCGCCTGCGACGTTGCCGAACGTCTGCGCCAGCGCATTGAGAGTATCTCGTCCGTCAGCAGCGAGGGCGAGCCCCTGCACTTTACCGCCAGCATCGGCCTGTCCCCCCTCAGGGACACCGACACCACGCTGGAAGGCGTGCTTCGGCGCGCAGATGACAACCTCTACGAGGCAAAACAGCAAGGCCGAAACCGCCTCGTCTGCGCCTAAGCCCAGCCCCCTTCGTGTTACCAATGTCATTTTTTTGTCATTATCGCCCCTGCAATTATTCGTGTTGACATGCATACCCCCCTCACCTATGAGACTGTTCTCTTTCACCCTCAAACAGTCTCAAGAAGGAACTGATCATGATCATCACCAATGTCGAAACCGTCCCGGGCAAGACCATTACCGAGCACTACGGGCTCGTTTCCGGCAACACCATCCGCGCCCGGCACATCGGTGTCGACATCATTGCCAAGTTTAAAAATATATTCGGCGGCGAGCTTCGCGGCTACACCAAGCTGCTGCAGGACTCCCGCCAGGAAGCCATCGACCGCATGGTGGCCGAGGCCGAGCAGATGGGCGCCAACGCCATCGTCAACGTGCGCTTTGCCACCTCGTCCATCACCGGCGGCGCCGCCGAACTCTACGCCTACGGCTCCGCCGTGCTGGTGGACTAGGAGGCCGCATGCTCGATCTCCTTTTCCTCCTTGCCCTGCTTGCCATTGGCTACGCCATTGGCCGAAGCGTTGAGCGCAAGCACTACGCCTCCATCGAACGGCGCGAAGAGGAACAGGTCGCCGTGCCGACCTTTCCCTCCCGCCATCTCACGGCCTCCGACGATGACATCCGCTCCGCCAAGGTCGTCTATGGCAGCGCCGTCATCTCGGTGGACTTCTTCAAGCGCTTTTTGGCTGGCCTGTACGCCATCATCGGCGGCCGCGTGACCTCGTACGAGCCCCTGCTCGACCGGGCACGGCGCGAGGCCATCCTGCGCATGAAGGAGCAGGCCCAGACGGCTGATATGATCATCAACGTCCGCGTGGAGACCTCCTCCATCAGCAAAGGGCGCTCCAACAAGGCCGTCGGCTGCATAGAAGCCGTTGCCTATGGTACGGCGGTTGTGCTGCGTGGCTAGCCCCCGCATCCTTCCCCGCCGCGCGCGGACCAACGTGAACGTCTCCGACGAGCACCCCCTGCGCAACCTTGTGGCGATTCTGGGCGGCATGCTGGCTCTGGCGGTGCTGTGCTACTGGATTCTCGGCTTTGCCGTGGATATTGTCGCCCCGCACATCCCCCTGAGCACAGAACGCCGCATCAGCGACCTGCTCCTTGACGCCTCGCCAAAGCTCAAGGACTCCATGAAGCCCGCCCCGCGCCTGCAGCACATCGCCGGCATGCTGCATGAGGACGGGGTGGACATGCCCGTGGAGGTCTACCGCAGCTCCGCGCCGATAGTGAACGCCTTTGCCCTGCCGGGCGGGCGTATCGTCATCTGCAAGGGCCTTCTCGACAGCGTCCGCTCCGAAAACGAGCTGGCGTTCATCATTGCCCATGAGATGGGGCACATTGCCCATCGCGACGCCATCCGCAAGCTGGGGCGCGCCCTCGTCTTCATGGCCATCTCCGCCAGCTTCGGCGGTGTGGAGAACGACCTGAACACCACCATCGCCGGGATGCTGAACGTCACCGAACTCGGCTACAGCCGCACGCAGGAAACCGCTGCCGATGAATACGGCGTGGACGCCATGCTGCGGGCCTACGGCCATTCCGGCGGCATCACGGACTTCTTCGAGCGCCTTGCCGAAAACAACGAGACCGTTGGGTGGTTCGACGGGTTGACCTCAACACACCCGGAACTGCAAGACCGTATCAAACACCTGCGGGAGTATGCCCGCAGTCACGGTGGGACCGAAGGCCCCCTTCTGCCCGTACCGCCCGAACTGGGCGATGCGGCGCGCAGCCTGCCCGCCATATAGCCCACACGCAAACGGCCCGGATGAATCGCTTCATCCGGGCCGTTTTTTTGGGGAAAAGAGAAAGAACGGTCAGCGCGAACGCGGACCGGCGTTGCACGCCATATAGGGGCAAAACTCCACCGCGGCGTCCGTCAAAAGCGTTGCGTCGCCGCGTCCGGTGTACAGAGCAAGGGGGGCTTCCACGGTCATGCCGGGCTTGGCGCCCCGCACACCCTCCACCAGCACCAGCCGCGCGGCGTCCTCAATGCGGGAGTGGACAAAGCGCATGCGCTTCACCTCCAGCCCGCTGGCCGTCATGTCGGCCAGAAGGCCCGCAAGGCGCTCCGGCAGGCCAATAAAACACGCGCGGCCCTTGGTGCGCAGCGCATATGCCGCCGCCCGCACAAAGTCCGTAACCGGCGCCACAGCCTCAAAGCGCGCGGCGTCGCGTCCGGCGTCCTTGGGACGACGTCCTGACCCCGGCGTGCGGTACGGCGGATTGCAGACCACAAGGTCATGCGCGCCGCCTTCAAGGGCGCTGGCGCGCACCTCGCTCACGCTCCCCGGCATGGCCGAAAAGCGCTCCCCAAGGCCAAGGCGCGCCGCGTTGGCCGTTGCGGCGCGGACCATCTCCGGGTTCACATCCAGCCCGGTAACGCTGGCCGTGCCCGCACCATCTCGCAGCAGCAGGGCAAGCCCCACCACGCCGCAGCCGGTGCCAAGGTCCACAATGCGCCGCGCAGCTCCCGGGCCGGCAAAACACGCCAACAGCAGCGCATCCGCCGAGAACCGAAACCCCGCCTCCGGTTGCACCAGCCCGCGGGGGAAGTACTCCCGCGCGGCCTGTGGCGTCATGTGTTCGCCCGCGTCCATGCCCTACTCCAAGGCCTCCCGGTCGCTCAGACCCAGCAGGTACAGCACGCCGTCGAGGCCAAGGTTGGATATCGCCTGCCGCGCGCCCTCGCGCACCACGGGTTTGGCGTGGAAGGCAATGCCAAGGCCCGCAAGGTGGAGCATGGGCAAGTCGTTGGCGCCATCGCCAACGGCCACCACCTGCTGCAGGTCAATGCCTTCCTTCCCGGCAATCTCCGTGAGCAGTGCGGCCTTGCGCGCGCCGTCCACAATCTCGCCCACCACGTTGCCGGTGAGTTTGCCGTCTACAATTTCCAGCTCGTTGGCGTGCACGTAGTCCACGCCGAATTCCTTCTGGAGCTGCTCACCAAAGTAGGTGAACCCGCCGGACAGGATGGCGACCTTATAGCCCAGCTTCTTGAGAGTGCGGATAAGGCGTCCTGCGCCCTCGGTCATGGGGATGCTGGCCGCCACCTCGGGCAGGACCGAGGCATCCAGCCCCTTCAGCAGGCCCACCCGCTCGCGCAGGCTGGCCTTGAAGTCCAGCTCGCCGCGCATGGCGGATTCCGTAATGGCGGAGACCTTGTCCACCACGCCCGCACGGCGCGCCAGCTCGTCAATGACCTCGCCCTGAATAAGGGTGGAGTCCATATCAAAGCACACAAGGCGGCGGTTGCGGCGGAAGACGTTGTCCTCCTGCAGGCCAATGTCCACGCCAAGCTCACGGGAGATGTCCATGAACTCGCTGCGCATGGCCTGCACGTCCTCCGGCTCGCCGCGCACGGAAAATTCCACACAGGCGCGGGGATTCTCCTCCGGCGTCACAAGGGAGGCCCGCCCGGACAGGCGCGTCACGGAGTCGATATTCAGGCCGTGGGCGTTGATGACGCCGGAAACGCGCTGCATCTGCGAGGACGTCACCTCACGCGAGAGCACGGTGACAATGTGCCGCCTGCGTCCCTGCCCGGCGACCCACGCCTCGTGGCTGTCTTCGCTCACGGGGGAGAAGGTCAGGG